>JABCOB020000249.1 GCA_013333835.2 Bacteroidia bacterium | reverse complement strand
TGGCCATACTCACGGGGGGGTCTATGCTCTATCTCGATGCACTCACCAAGGGGATTGCGCCACTCCCAGAGCCTGATATTGCGCTACGTAAGACCCTTACCGCTCGGCTGAATTCGGAGGGTGTAGGCGCGTTGGCAGCCGAATTGCGAGAGCTAGACCCTACCACCTGGACCTGTATTGACAGGCAGAATGGCGCACGTGTGCTGCGGGCGCTAGAGGTTACGTTGCAGACGGGAACGCCCTTCAGCGAGTGGATGGAGCTTAAGCCTAAACCCAGGCCTTTTACCGTGGTGAATGTGGGGATACGCCGTGGGTGGCCAGAGCTTACCGAGCGTATAGGGTTGAGGGTGGAGCAGATGCTGGCTGAGGGGCTGGTGGAGGAGGTGAAGGGACTCTTGCCCTACCGAGAGCTGCAACCCCTCAAAAGCGTGGGTTACTCTGAGATATTCAGCTATCTCGACGGCCTACTAACCCTCCAGCAGGCCACAGAGGCTATCTGTGTGAATACTAGGAGATACGCCAAGCGACAAATGCGTTGGTGGCAGAGGGATACCTCCATTGCTTGGTTTCACCCTTCTCAGTTCCGCGAGATAGCGCAGTATGTGGATTCACGCCTCATTTAGTTTCTGGCTGTTTGGAGTTTATTGCGTTTGAATTTGAAGATCGCCTAACCGAATTTGTCATGCGTAAGATGCTATTCACCGTAATTGTTCCCGTGTACAACCGTCCCCAGGAGCTGGCAGAGCTCCTTCAATCGTTGGCAGACCAGTCTGTGCGCAATTTCCAGGTGGTGGTGGTGGATGATGGTTCCACAACGCAGAGCGATGAGCTTATAGCGCAGTACTCCCCCCAGTTTCCACTTCGCTATATTTATCAGGAGAATGCTGGCCCAGCCGCCGCGAGGAATACGGGGGCGAAAGCTGTAGGAAACGAAACGGACTGGCTCGTATTCTTTGACTCGGATTGCCTTATCCCGATCAACTATTTTGCGCAGGCAGAGGAGTTGCTGGCTTCCCGTACCAACATTGCCCTATTTGGAGGGCCCGATGATGCGCACCCGAGCTTTACCCCGCTGCAGAAGGCTATAAGCTATGCCATGACCTCGCCGTTCACCACTGGGGGCATAAGGGGAGGGGGCGAGCGAACGGATCGTTTCTACCCCCGCACGTTCAATATGGGGGTGCGCAGCTGGGCATTCCAGCAGGTAGGGGGCTTTGCGGCCATGCGCTATGGTGAGGATGTGGATTTTAGCATGCGGGTTATAGCCGCTGGGCACAAGGCCGCGCTACTGCCGCAGCTCTTCGTTTACCATAAGCGTAGAGATACGCTCTGGGCTTTCTACCGCCAGGTGTGGCACTCGGGGCAGGCCCGGGTAACGCTGAGCAAGAGGCACAGGGGAACACTACGGCTGGTTCACCTTTTCCCTTCGCTGGCCGTTTTGCTGCTTATAGCCACGTTTGCATTGAGCTTTTCGCCGTACATCGTGTGGGCCTACCTGGTGATACTGGCATACGCACTGCTCATCTTTTTCCACGCATGGCGAACTATGGGGAGTGTGCAGGTGGCCTTTCGCGCGCTGTTTGCCTGTGCCACCATGATTATCGCCTACGGGTTGGGCTTTATATTCGCGGCAATCGGGTTAGAATCAGACGATTCGTTGTAGAGTCTCGTTACCCATATTTACCTGTTAAGCTCGGTAGAATGACAAAGCGCACGACAGTCCAAAAGGGATGACCTCTGCGTGGAGGATCTGGCCCTTCTGTTGCTGTGCGCTTTAATCCACATTAGCTACTAGCCCTTCTGGGGGTAGGGCTAGGCGTTATACGAATGAGCCGTCTTGCTATGCAGGGCGGTTTTTCCTTTGTTCTACCGAAGCCTAACGTGCCGTAGCTGGCTGAATGGGGGCGTGGATTGCAATTCCAAGACCTCAGCCAAAGTCCCGCAAGTGCGCAATCTTTTATAGGAGGGCTTTCCCATTCTAACGTTTTTAGTCAATCGATTCAAGTTATCGAAGACCTTAGCAACACGGCGTGCAGCGTTGTTTATGTAAGTTCTGCAGAGGTCTTAGGTGGAAGTTTTTTGCGTACAAAGCATAAAGCGCAAGACGCTGCCGCCTCCCCATCGCCAGTGAATGGGTATGGCACGGCAGCGTCTTGCGCAGCTATGCAATAGCAATATCAAGGGGGATGCCAAACAGGGTGGAGGTGGGTGATTTGGCAGGCTAGGATTGGAGGGGAATCTTGGAAGGATTCTCCCTGCCTGTGGGAGCTATAGGATTCGAACCTATGACCCTCTGCTTGTAGGGCAGACGCTCTGAACCAGCTGAGCTAAGCTCCCGATATTCGGAAAGAACGGTGGAAGGTGGAGATATTGTCTCTTTCCCTCTCTACACCCCTAAAAGTGGGGTATTCTGTGGGAGCTATAGGATTCGAACCTATGACCCTCTGCTTGTAGGGCAGACGCTCTGAACCAGCTGAGCTAAGCTCCCAAC
>JABCOB020000248.1 GCA_013333835.2 Bacteroidia bacterium | reverse complement strand
GCTGATAGTGGTGGACAACATGCGGTATGACCAGTGGCGAATCATACGGGAGATGCTTGCCCCATTCTACCGCATAGAGAGCGAGGATCTCTACTACGCCATACTCCCAACGGTTACCCAATACGCCCGAAACGCCATTTTCGCTGGATTGATGCCTCTGGAAATCGAACAGCTCGAGTCTGATCTTTGGGTGGGCGAGGGTGATGAGGGCGCTATGAACGGCTTTGAGCATGAGTTGTTACAGCGCAATATTCAGCGGTGTGGCAGGAGCTACAAAACCACATACTACAAGGGGGCAAACCTGGAGGGAAATCCGTTGCTGGCAGGTGACTACAGCCAAATGCTGCGCGATGATCTGACGGTGGTGGTCTACAACTTTGTGGATATGCTCTCGCACGCTCGGAGCGATATGCGGATGGTGAAGCAGCTGGCTGTGGATGTGCACGGCTACCTCTCGCTTACGCAGAGCTGGTTTAAGCATTCTGACCTCTTCGTATTGCTGCAACGGTTAGTCGATCAGCCCATTAAGGTGGTAATCACCACAGACCACGGCTCTATACAGGTGAAGCGCCCCACGCGGGTTATTGGAGATCGGGCTACAACCCCTAACCTCCGCTACAAGATGGGCAAGAACCTGAATTACCAAGAGCGCGATGTGTATGATACCACTCGCCCTGCGTCTCTCCACTTACCCCAGCTGAATGTGAGTTCCCGCTACATATTCGCCACGGGCGATTACTTTTTCGCCTATCCGAATAACTACAATCAGTTCGTGAATATGTACCGTGATTCATTTCAGCACGGCGGCGTGTCGTTGGAGGAAATGATTGTACCCGTGGTGACCATGAAGGGTATGCGGTGATGGTGGGCGAGCAGGTGTATAAGGCCAGCTCGCTAGGAGAACTCCCAGCTGTGGCGAAGGCTATCTTAGAGGCGCTAGAGGATGAGTGGGTGGTGTGTTTCTGGGGAGGAATGGGGGTTGGGAAAACTACGCTGATAGCAGAGATATGCCGCCAGTTGGGCGTGGTGGGAGAGGTTGCAAGCCCAACATTCGCATTGATTAATGTGTATAATTGCCGGGGGGGAAGGGAGATCTACCACTTTGATTTCTACCGAATAGAGGCAGTGCAGGATGCGTGGAATATAGGGGCAGAGGAGTATCTTGGGCAGAATTTGGGACTGTGCCTGGTGGAGTGGCCAGGGGTGGTGGAGTCTCTCCTGCCCGAGAGGCGTATAGATGTGCACTGCAGGGAGATGGATGGGGGAACGAGAGAGTTTAGGATAGTAAGATCATAAAATTGGGCACGGTATATGAAACTGCTTGTTTTCGTCATACGTCAGATCTGCCGGTTTCTACTCGGGGCAACGTTCATCTTCTCAGGATTTGTGAAGGGGGTAGATCCCATGGGTGGGGCCTACAAGCTGCAGGATTACTTTGCGGCCTTTGGGCTCGATTGGCTAAATACCCTGGCAGTGCCGTTGGCCATAGCCCTAGCTGCAGCTGAACTGCTGATAGGGGTGCTGCTGGTGCTGGACGAGTTGCGCCCTATAGCGGTGTGGGGCGTATTGGCCTTCATGGCGATATTTACCCCTCTAACCCTCTACTTGGCAATAGCTAACCCTGTGAGTGATTGCGGCTGTTTTGGCGATGCCGTGAAGCTCTCCAATTGGGCTACATTCGGGAAAAATATCGTGCTTCTAGGGGCTGCGATAGTGCTGGTGTTAGGGCGTTGGTGGAGGCATATCCATTGGTTTGCTCGCCACCGTTGGGTGCAGTATGCGGTGTGGGGCTTGCTGGTAGTGCTGGCGGTGTCGCCCGGTTTGTATGCGTTGCGGCATTTGCCTCTTATCGACTTCCGTCCCTATCGGGTGGGGGCTAATATCTGGCAGAATATGCAGGCGCCCGCCGATGCTCCTAAGGATGAGTTCGCCACCACCTTTGTGTATGAGAAGGACGGTGTGCAGAAGAATTTCACCGAGGCCGACTACCCCTGGGATGATAGCACGTGGCACTACGTAAGCAGCAATACCATTCTGGTGAAGAAGGGCTACGAACCACCCATTCGGGAATTCACGCTTACTGATAGCGAGGGTGTAGATCAAGCACCCGCCTTTCTCCAGCGTGCTGGCGACAAGATGCTGGTGGTAGCCTCCATGCTGGAAAATCTGCAGGAGAAGGATCTGCAGGACATTAAGAATCTTGACGGATGGGTGAGAACCACAGGGATAGAACTCGCATTCGCTACGGCATCGCTGCCAGAATCGCAAGGCTTGCTGCGGGCAAGGGGTATTGCAATGCCCATATATACAGGTGATGAGCGTGTGCTGAAGACGGTGATTCGCAGCAATCCAGGGGTGTTACTAATGCACGATGGGGTGGTGACTGGGAAGTGGCGGATGCGCGATCTGCCCGAGGCGTCCTATTTTAAGGGCGACCTGCTTGCGCGGCAGATTACGGAGTTGACCAGTGGGGCGGCTCTATTCTGGGCACGCTCGATACTGGTAGGATTAGTGGTGCTGGGGCTTTTCCTAACTTACGCAAGGCGCAGGGGCGAAGAGGGCAAAGCGTAGATAAATTCAGGTGACAAAAAAACTCTGGCAGGTAGACTAGCCTAGCCAGAGTTTTTTTTACGTTATTAGGCAAATCCGGACACTCTGGGTTTCCCTATGGTTTTGGCTCAAGGTTTCGTAGGCAAGTAATCGTTGCGGTATTATGGTGAACTACTAAAGTAAAGGATGGTGGTATGAGACGGGTAAAGGGTTGGTTGCAAGGTGTTTTGCTGGTGATATTAGGCATAGGGTTAGCCCTATCCAGTGGCTGTAAGGGCGGTGGCGGTACTGCTGGTGGCGGAGTAGCCGCTCGGTATGAGCTCCTACAGGTAGAACCTTCGAGCAAGACACTGGAGTCGAGCTTTTCGGCCACACTCAAGGGGGTGCAGGATGTGGCAATCTATCCGCAGATTTCTGGGTTGATAACCCGGGTAGCAGTAGAGGATGGCGCCCGGGTAGCTAAGGGGCAGACGCTCTTCGTGCTCGAGCAGGCCCCCTACCGTGCGGCGTTGGAGACCGCAAAAGCCAATGTGCAGAGTGCCGAGGCTGCTCTGGCTACAGCCCAGATGAAGGTGGAGAGTAAGGAGGCTTTGCAGAAAGAGGGGGTGGTGTCCGATTACGATCTGCAGACAACGCGAAATGCCTTGCAGGTGCAGCAAGCCGCATTGGCACCGGCGCGCGCCCAGCTCCTCATTGCCCGAAACAACCTGAACTACACCGAGGTGAAGAGCCCTGTGGATGGGGTAATAGGCATGGTAGCCTACCGAGTGGGGGCGTTGGTTAGCCCGCAGGTGCAGACTCCATTGGTGGAGGTATCAGACAATGCCCAGATGTACGCCTATTTCGCCATGACGGAGAAGCAGGTGCTTACGTTGATGCGGCTTGGGGCGGAAGACGCAAAGCCCACAGCTCGCTTGGTGTTGAATGACGGTACGGTCTACTCGCACCAGGGGAGGATAGACGCCATAAGCGGTATCATCGACCAGAAGACGGGTTCTGTGTCTGTAAGGGCGCTATTCCCTAACCCCGAGGGGCTGCTGCGGAGCGGAGGTGCTGGAATGGTGAGGATTCCCTACCAGCGCGATAGCTGTATAGTGATTCCGCAGTCGGCCACCTACGAACTCCAAGATAAGGTGTTCGTATTCAGGGTGGTGGACGGTGTAACCAAGTCGACAGAGGTGGTAGTGCTGCCGATAAGCGATGGCAAGGAATACATTGTAGAGAGCGGCCTTAAGCCTGGCGATGTGATAATTGCGCAGGGTGCTGGATTGCTGCGCGATGGGTTGCCTGTAGACACTTCACCTGCCTCGCAAAACACCGGTGAATAGAAAGGGGATTGTATGAAACTCAAGCTATTTATCGATAGGCCGATACTGGCCGGCGTAATCTCGGTGCTTATCCTAATGCTCGGGATTATAGGGAGTACGCAGCTACCCATAGAGCAGTTCCCCAGTATTGCACCGCCTACCATCTCGGT
>JABCOB020000247.1 GCA_013333835.2 Bacteroidia bacterium | reverse complement strand
AGCCGTGGGTCTACCGCATCGATGATCGTCTCCATAATCATTCGCCAGTTATGGCCGCTGCTGCATCGCTACCCTGCCGCCCTGCGTTGGGGAACGCCAGATCAATGGGGCTCTACCTCCCGGCCCTTGCACCCAGGGCGGCGTGCTGCGGGGTTGAAGGCGTTTCCGCATCGTGCTTGTGGTGGGGGCTCTAGTGGGTGAACTCCTGTTGGCTTAGAGGGTTCTGCGCATTGGCATTCGGCTAATTACTACCGCGAAGGTAGCAGAATGCTAGGACAATAGCAAGCGGTAAGGCTTGGGATTGTTGAATAATCCGCAGATTCACACGACGCGGAGGGGAAAACCTAGCGCGCAACATCAGTAAAAAACGGCAAAACGATGCGTGGCTACGGCCCTCGATGGATGTTGAAGGGTGATATAAAACCCCTTTATCCGCGTGATGGAATGGGATCTGTTGGCTTTTAGCGCATGCTCTCGCGCTCCCAAGGACGTAGCGGCGCGGCGAGCAGCATCGCTATCTGCCCTTCACCGCATTCCCATATCTGGGCGCGGCGGCATGCCGCACCAACCCCTCAGCAATGCCGCCAGTAGGGGCGCAGCCCGATTATTCGCCCCACCTTCGCCCTACCATCGCCCTACCTCCTCTGGTGCATGTTCGGATTTCATTATGAAATCCGAACATGCACCAGAGGAGGTAGGGCGATGGTAGGGCGAAGGTGGGGCGTTGGTATGCGGATGGTGAAAGCGCGAGGAATGGGAAGTTCAGCAATGCTAATAGCCGATAGTGTGCGCCCCTGGAGCCTATAGCGTAGGGGAGTTGCCGAGCGTAGCGCGCCCCGGTATGCGTCCAGAGTGGTTGGTACATTGCAATGGCCTCCCCGCTGAAGTCCGGCTGTAGGGGTTGGGTCTTCGCGGATTTCGCGAAGATTCCCCCACCCATCGCCCATACTCGAGGGCATATCCGCTCCGCCTATCTAATGCGTGGCCGCGGCGTTTGTAGCGACGTGGCGTGCCGCGTCGCGGTTTGGTGCCTTGTCCCCAATTGTTGCGGCGTGCTGCGTCGCGCTTAACTCTTTCCCTATCTCGCTTCGTGCCCGCTGCGTTGCCTTAGGCGTACCGCCCATCAAATGGTGGGGGTCAGGTAACCCCGAAACGGCCCCATAAACGGGGCGCGGGTGCCCCCATAAAATTTTTACCGCTGAGGGGAAAAATGGATTTGAACGGCTATTTTTCGCGATGTACGGCAGAAAATGGGCGATTTTTTCGCCATTGGAATGGGGGGTATTGCATTGTCAGAAAAAATGACTATATTTGCAATTGAGAGATGTATAACCCATTAAAACACAAGAAGGAGGAAAGGTAAATAAGACGAGGCAAGCACGAGAACTAGGGGGCGGCAGAGGCGTTGGATCAATCCCATTTATGGCAAACCAAAAACAAAAGTAATGGCAAGCATGAGAAGATTCTTACTACTAAGCCTGGCTACCCTGTGGGCCTTCGCGGCGCTGGGGCAGCAGCGTACCGTCACCGGGGTGGTGACGAGCGCGGAGGACGGGAACCCGCTTCCGCAGCTCTCGGTGATGCTCAAGGGCAGCACGCCCACGGGGGTGGTGACCGACCCGGATGGGCGCTACCGCATACAGGTGCCCGGGCCCGAGGCGGTGCTGCAGTTCGTCTACATGGGCATGGCTACCCAGGAGATCACCGTGGGCGACCGCTCCGAGATCAATGTGGTGATGCAGCCGGTGGACGTGGCCATAGAGCAGGCGGTGATCACGGGCTATGGGAAAACCGCGCGTGCCGCCTTCACCGGGTCGGCCTCCACGCTCTCTGACAAGCAGTTCAAGGATAGGGTGGCCACCAATCCCATCAAGGCGCTCGAGGGCACTGTTCCTGGCCTGCAGATGACCACGGGCACTGGGCAGCCTGGCGCGCCGGCCACCATCTTCATCCGCGGGCGCAACTCGCTGAACTCTGGCACCCAGCCGCTCTATGTGATAGATGGGGTACCCTACCAGAGTGGTACAGTAGGTATTCGGTCAAACGAGGGGGTTCAAGTATCACCTTTAGCCACTCTTAATCCTGATGATATAGAGAGCTACACGGTGCTCAAGGATGCCACGGCTACCTCCATCTACGGGGCGCGGGCGGCCAATGGGGTCATCGTGATCACCACCAAGCAGGGGAAGCAGGGGTCATTCAACGTCAATCTCACCGCAAGAGTAGGAGCGGAGATGATGCCTGCGTATGCCGAGGGGTATCATCTAGTGAATACCACGCAGTTTAAAGAGATGGTGGATGAGGCTATAGCCAATTCTCAAGCAGATCCCAGGAGTTGGTTGAATAGGCAAACTAGCGGAGGGTTCACAACCCTAGAGGATGCAAAGGATTGGGTTTACAGTAAAGTGTTGGGACGTCCTAATCCAAAGGAATGGGCCAATACGGACTGGATGAAGGAGGTAACCCGAGTTGGGCTAGTTCAGGATTACTCGCTGAATATAAGTGCAGGAGGGGCAGGCGAGCACTCGCTCCGCCACTTCCTCTCGCTTGGCTATACGAACAATCAGGCCGTAGTACGCGGTAAGGATCTTGAGCGTTTTAGCTTCCGGTACAATATGAATCAGAAGCCTACTCGCTACTTCCGGTATGGTATAAACCTCTCAGCTTCACAGTCCAATGTGAATGCAGGTGCGAGGGGAGGGTATTTTTCTGACCCTATTACCCAGGCACTCTTCTTGGCTCCAATTGCCCCAGTGCGCACAGCTACAGGTGAGTGGAATTTCCGGACATCGACTCGGGAGAATCCTGTAGCAATGCGTTCGAAGTATGGCGATAAGAACCAGTTAGCGATTCGTAAATTCTTGTTCGTACCCTTTATCGATATCATCATTCTTCCAGAGCTCGTCTTTACTTCTCGGTTGGGAGGTGATGTTTCTCTGGTTGATGAATTCGGCTACTGGTCGATGCTTTACTCACAGGGTCGCGCCATGAATGGCATGGGGGAAAATACGAGCAATATAGACCAGCTCTACACGTGGACTAATATGCTCAATTACAATGCCACATTGGCCGAGCTCCATCATCTCAATGCAATGGTGGGGTGGGAGGCTCAGTACAACCATAGTAAGTATGCCTACCTTGCTGCGAAAGGCTATCCAGTAAAGGATCTTACAGATGTGAGCCTCGCTGCCACCCCATCATCGGCTTCCACGGGGCGAGAAGAGCTGCGCTTGCAGTCTATCATCGGGAATGTCCAGTATGATTTCAGCGATCGCTACTTCATTTCGGGTTCGCTCCGTTTTGACGGCTCTTCGCGTTTCCATCCATCGCATTACTGGGCACCTTTCTGGTCGCTAGGGGTGAAGTACAATATCACGAAGGAATCCTACATGGAGCCTGTAGCGGGGTGGATGAACTTGATGCTCCGTGCTAGCTACGGTACATCGGGTAATCAGGTTGTGGGCAGCGGGTGGTACGCCTGGCGTGACCTCTATGCTTTCGGGCACAGCTACAATAATCGACCAGGTTCTTACCACTACCAGTTTGGCAACAAGGAACTCACTTGGGAGCGCACGCAGAAATTCAATGTTGGTTTGGATCTTGGGCTCTTCCAGCGAATCAACCTGACTGTAGACTACTACTATCATCTTACCGATGACATGGTATTCGAAGTGCCGATCTCCTATACCACAGGGCACAAGACTACTGATAAGAACATGGGACAGCTCTCCAATACGGGTGTGGAATTCAGCATCAGGGGTGAAGTTATCCGCACAGAGGACTGGAACTGGACTCTGACATTGGTGGGGTCGCACAATCGGAATAGGCTTGAGAAGCTTAGCACAGACAAGCCTATAGAGGATGGATTTCGGTACTACCAGAAAGGCTATGATATCTACACCTTCAAGCTGAAGGAGTGGGCTGGGGTTGATCCGCAGACTGGGCATGGGACATGGATTGACTCTGCCGGTCGGCCTACTGATAAGTATAATAAGGCACCTGAGTCTATAGTGGGTAGCGCGAGTCCGAAATTCCAGGGTAGTATTACCAGTGAGCTTAGCTGGAAGGGGATTGATCTCTCCGTCCAGTTTACCACTTCGCTCGGAGGGAAAATATACCTAAATAGTGCCCGCTATACCGAACAGTCAGGGGCTCGGATTGGTAGTAACTACACAAAGTGGGTATATGACCACCGCTGGAAGAAGCCTGGCGACAATGCCCTGGTGCCGAAGCTTACAGTACGAGATGCAGGGGCTGACGATTCACATTCGACACGCTACCTAGTCAATGGTAACTACTTCAAACTTAAGACGATCACTTTGGGCTATACCCTCCCAAAGGCTTGGGCGCAGAGGATCTTCACTAAGGGAATTCGTATTTATGTCACTGGTGAAAACCTCTACACATGGCATAGTCGCAAGTTCCGAGGATTTGATCCTGCAGGAATTGCGGCTGATGGCATTATGTTTTTCAACTATCCGATCCCAACCACGGTGGTTGGCGGAATCAATGTGAATTTCTAGTTACAAACCTAAACAGCAGAGGCTAATATCATGAAAAAGTTTTTTGTCTCGCTTTCTGTAGCGTTGGCTCTATGCTTAGGTTTTGGAGCCTGCCAAAAGGAAGCGGAAGTTTTTAGCTACGTAGATACGGATAAGGCGTTTGAAGATCTCGATGCAATAGACAACGCCACGATGGGTATCTACCGAGACTTTGCCTACTATCGATTCTTTGGGCGAAATGTGCTGGCGATAGGTGACATGGCAGGACGCACTGGCGTTGCTTCCGCATCGGCAGGCCACTTTGTCGCTATTAACGACTACACATTCAATGAGCGAACCCAGGATCTCGATCAGGTATGGGACGGTGGGTACAGAGTTATAGCAGGGTCGGTATATGTTATCCAGGGGGCTCAGAAGCTCCTTACAAGATACAAGGATGCGCTTTCCGATCCAAAGCAGGAGAGCGAGGCCAGGCAGGCCCTGTGCAGGCTGTATGCCGATATGTCGCAGGCATACGCTATGCGTGCTATGTCTGAGTTTGCATTGCTCAATATTTTTGCGCCTCCTTACAAAGGGCATCAAGGTGATCTTGGAATAGTCTTGCTTTCCGAATCTACACCACCCGACAAGTTTGCGCATGTATCACGCGCTACGGTAGGGGAAGGGTATGCGTCCGTGCTCTCATACATTGATAAGGCTATCGCTGCTTATGGAGAGTATGAAGCGAACGCCATAGCCCTGCAGACAGCCAAAGTGACCGTTCCTTTCTACTATGATGCCAACTATTTTGGCTCGGGTGCCATCTATGCTCTTCAGGCTCGCGTTTACCTCTACCAAGAAGAATGGGATAAGGCTATTGAGGCTGGGAAAAACGCCTTGCAAGAGCAAGAGATCGACCCAACTACGGCTACTCCACTTAATGGGGCTGAGTACCTCGCAATGTGGAAAAAGCTTTCTACCAATTCAGCAGAGCACATTTTCGTTCTGGCGAAATCTGAGGCCGATACCCTCTCTGCCAATGCGCTAAACACGCTGTATGGAGGCTATGAAGGT
>JABCOB020000246.1 GCA_013333835.2 Bacteroidia bacterium | reverse complement strand
CGAATCCCCAGGTAGATTCAGCAGGGCAGGCGAATCCACGGCTCGAGCTCGACGGGGTATTGCTAGACCAAGAGCTCAGGATGCCCGAGGTGGCCAACCTCGTGAGTCAGGTGGCAGCAGTCCCCGAGGTGCGTACCCATCTGGTGGCAATCCAGCAGGAGATTGGGCGCGGGGGGGGCGTGGCAATGGATGGCCGCGATGTGGGCACGGTGATTTTCCCCGATGCAGAGCTGAAGATATTCATGACAGCACGGCCCGAGGTGCGCGCCAAGCGGCGGTATGATGAAATGGTGGCTAAGGGGCTCCCGGCCAATTACGATGAAATCTACGCCAACCTCCTTCAGCGTGATCGGATTGATACCACCCGTGCCTGTAACCCGATGCGGCGTGCCGAGGATGCGCTGGAGCTAGATAATTCGGAGATGACTATAGGCGAACAGCTGGCCTGGGTGATGCCCATAGCTGAGGCTAAGATTCGCGGCGAGGCTTAACCATGCGTGTAGAAATTGACCCGAAGTCGGGCTTTTGTTTTGGAGTGGTTCGCGCTATTCGGTTAGCCGAACGGCAGCTTGCAACGCAGGGTAGTCTGCTGTGCCTGGGCGAGATAGTGCATAATGGCGAGGAGGTGGAACGGCTCAAACGTCTCGGTTTAGATACGGTACAGGCCATAGATGCCTCCTTGCCGCCAGCGCAGGAATCTATACTGTTCCGTGCGCATGGAGAGCCCCCAGTTACCTACCAACGGGCGCAGGAACTCGGGCTGCGGGTGGTAGATGCCACTTGCCCGGTGGTGCTACAGCTGCAGCGCAAAGTGAAAGCGGCTGGCGAACGGCTAAAACCCTTGGGTGGCACGGTGGTGATTTTTGGTAAACCAGATCATGCAGAGGTCATTGGGCTAATGGGGCAAACCGATTGCCAACGGCGGGTGGTGCATGGTACGCAAGATCTCGAGGGGATTGATTTTACCCACCCAATAGAATGCTTCTCGCAGACTACCATGAGCCCTACCGACTACCGCTCAATAGCGAGTGCCATACGTGGTAATATGGTGAAGGCGTTGGGTAGCAATGATATACACTTAGTAGTGCACGAAACCTGCTGCTCTCAGGTGGCCAGCCGTCAGGAGCAGCTAGTAGCATTTGCACAACAGCACGATGTGGTACTCTTCGTGAGCGGCAAGAAGAGCTCTAATGGGCAGATGCTCTGTAAGATATGCCAGCAGTCCAATCCACGAACCCACATGGTGAGCCACCCCGAGGAGGTACAGGAGAGTTGGCTAGAGAATGCCGAGACTGTAGGCATTTGCGGTGCCACCTCTACCCCTCTTTGGCTAATGCAGGCAGTGGCAAGCAGGGCAGAGGAGATAGGCAAGTCGCAAGAAACCCAGTTACCAGTAGGACAGCCATGCTCTACCCGCTAACCTTTCATCCGATCCACGTAGCACGTATCTGGGGTGGAGGTCATATAGCTCCCCCCAAGGATGGCATACCCGTGGGCGAGAGCTGGTTGGTATCGCCCCTAGCAGGATGCGAGTCGGTAGTGGCCAACGGTCGGCTGAAAGGGCTAACGCTAGGGCAAGTATGCAACGAATACCCCGAGGAACTCTTTGGGCAATTGTGGCGCAATGAGCCTCGTTCCCAGGTATTCCCGCTGTTGATCAAGCTGATAGACACTGTGCAACCGCTCTCGGTACAGGTTCACCCAGATGATAGCTATGCCCGCCGGCATGGGGAACCCAACGGGAAGTCTGAGGCTTGGTACATACTGGATGCACAGCCTGGTAGCACCATTCTGCTGGGTCTTAAAGAGGCCGTAGATTACGAGGAGATTCGGGAGGCTGTCCGTTCGGGTACATTGCCCCGTTTGCTGCGCGAGTTGCCGGCTATTCCGGGGGAGTGCTACCATGTGCCGGCTGGCGAAATGCACTCTGTGGGTGGGGGGATTCGGCTCATTGAGGTGCAGCAACCCAGCGATAGAACTTTCCGTCTGTACGACTGGGGGCGTACCGATGCCGGGGGGCGTCCACGGGAGTTGCACCTGCAGCAAGGGGTGGAAGCTGCTAGCTGCAGCCCGTACCCACTAGGTAGCGGCTCTAGGATGGTGCAGGCGCGGGAGAACACTGCGCAACTGGTAGACGATCCCCATTTCACTATTTCTATCCTCCAGCTTTCACCCCGAGCGGAACTCGCAACGGATGGAGTGCCCGTGGTGGCCATTCCAATGTGCCCAGCTAGGGTAACCACGCAAAGTGGCGATTCGTTGGCTCTTGCCCCGTTGCAGGCAGTGCTCATTCCGGCTTCGGTAGGTGGGGTCGATTTAGAGGCAAAGTCGGGTGGGCGAGTGCTGGTAGCAACGCCCGCGCGGCAAGAATTGCGGGAAAAATACACTCTAGCCGATGCTCTTCACTGTTGAGGTTGCCGATCCACATAGCTATGCACGGTGCGGGCGAATGGTACTTCCCCACGGTGTAGTGGAGACCCCAATATTCATGCCCGTTGGCACGCTGGGGGGGGTGAAGGCCATACTGCACAGCAATCTACGGCAAGACACCCAAGCGAGAATAGTGCTGGGTAACACCTACCATCTTTTTCTACGACCTGGACTCCATACGATACGGGAGGCTGGCGGACTGCATGCGTTTAGCACGTGGCAGGGGCCAATGCTTACCGACTCGGGCGGATTCCAGGTCTTTTCGTTGGCAGGGCGGCGGAAGCTCACGGAGGCTGGCGTAAGCTTCCAGTCGCACATCGACGGTTCTACCTACCTATTCACGCCAGAGCGGGTGGTTGATATAGAGCGGATTATAGGGGCAGATATCATAATGCCGCTGGATGAGTGCCCGCCGGGCGATGCCCCCTATGGCTATGCGAAAGAGTCGATGCAGCTCACCCTTGGTTGGCTAGAACGGGCGCAGAAGCAGATGCGATATACCCAGCCGCTCTACGGGTACAGCCAGGCGCTATTTCCCATAGTGCAGGGGGCGGCCTACCCAGATCTACGCCTTCGATGCGCAGAGAGCATGATGCGCTACGATGCCCCAGGGTATGCCATTGGCGGGCTTGCCGTTGGGGAGCCTACCGAAACCATGTACAGCATAGTGGAGGGCTTGCACCCGGTGTTACCGTACCACCGTCCGCGCTACCTCATGGGGGTGGGCACGCCAGCCAACCTGCTGGAGTGTATCGCCAGGGGTGTGGATATGTTCGACTGCGTGATGCCCACTCGCAATGGGCGTAACGGCATGCTGTTCACCTGGAAAGGAGTGGTGAATATCAAGAATAGAAAATGGCGTAATTGCTTTATACCCATCGACTTCAACTCTACCTCGCAGCCAGACCAGCAGTACACCCTGGCCTACCTACGGCACCTTTTCGTATCGGGTGAAGCCTTGGCTGGGCAGATAGCCTCGCTGCACAATGTGGCATTCTACCTGCAGCTCATGGCAGAGGCCCGACGTCAAATCCGACTGGGCACCTTTTCCGCGTGGAAAGATTCTGTGCTCCCAACCATTACCCAACGCCTATGAGATCGTTTCGCATCACCACCCTCGACTGGTATATCATACGCAAGTTCATCGGAACCTATTTCTTCGCGATACTCCTTATCATTGGGATTAGCGTGGTGTTTGATGTGGCTGAAAAGCTCGACGATTTCCTGAATAGAGAAGCTCCGCTAAAGGCGATAATATTCGATTACTACCTCAATTTTATCCCCTACTTTGCCAATCTCTTTAGCTCGCTATTCGTCTTTATTTCAGTGATTTTCATCACTTCACAGATGGCTACTCGTTCAGAGATTATCGCTATTCTCAGCAGTGGGATTAGTTTTAACCGGTTGCTGTACCCGTACTTCCTTTCGGCACTCTTCCTTTTTATTCTCAGCCTTTTGCTCTCGAACTTCGTCATTCCCTCCGCGAACAAAACTCGCATTGCATTCGAGAATGTCTACGTGACCTATGTGCATTACTCGGAGAACAGAAACATCCACAAGCAGGTTCGCCTGGGGCTATTCGTCTACCTGCAGAGCTACAGTCCCTATTCCCAAACCGGGTACAAGCTGGCGGTAGAGCATTTTGAGGGAACCCAGCTCCTCTCCAAGCTCTGGGCCGACGTGGTGCAGTGGGATTCTGTCAACGAGAAGTGGCACCTCGATAAGTACTACATTCGCACCTACCACGACACCTGCGAGACCCTCACCAAAGGGCAGGGGCTCGATACGGCACTCTACCTCACTCCCAAGGAATTTGGCCGTACTATAAGGGATATGGAGATGATGAACTACTTCGAACTCAACGACTACATCGACCTCCTCTCCCTCCAGGGTGCAGCGGACATCAATGGGTTCTACGTGGAGAAGTACACGCGTATTGCTACCCCCTTCTCGGTATTCATCCTCACCCTTATAGGCGTGTAGGTTTCATCGCGTAAGGTGCGAGGCGGCATGGGGAAGAATCTGGGTTTGGGGCTGGCGCTCAGCTTTCTCTACATCCTTTTCATGCGTTTTAGCACCATGTTTGCCATCGGGGGGACCCTCCCGCCATTGCTCTCCATGTGGCTCCCGAATATCATATTCGCTGGGGTTGCTTACGTGCTGTATCGGCGTGCGCCAAAATAGGCCTGTTAACCCTATGGAGGCCTCTGCAGAAGTCCCGTATGGGGCAATCTTTTATTGGGGGCATTGATGCTTTCCCCATCTTGCGGGTAAAGAGATCTCAATCAAGCGATTAAACTGGTCAAAGACAGTAACGATGCGGCGTGCTGTGTCGGTTATGTGAGTTTTGTGGAGATCATCTATTGGGGATTTGCGCCGTAGAAAGGCCGCGCCTGGCTGAGTGTTCGCTCTCAGCTGGGCGCGGCCTTTTGCATTGGCGGCCTTTACCGCAGCAGATTATCTGTAATGTACTGATCCATGTGCGTATAGAGATACCCGCGCGCCCCGTTCCCGTAGATGAAGTGGTTGCGGTCTGGGAAGGTGAAGAGGTCAAATTGCTTCCCAGCCCTGATGAGAGCCTCTGTGAGCCGCATGGTGTTCTGGAAGTGAACGTTATCATCGGCAGTGCCGTGCATCACCAGGAGCTTACCCTTGAGGGCGTCGGCGTAGAAGAGCGGGGCGTTTTCGTCATAGCCCTTGGCGTTGTGCCGTGGTAGCCCCATGTATCGCTCGGTGTAGATGCTATCGTAGAACCTCCAGTTGGTTACAGGGG
>JABCOB020000245.1 GCA_013333835.2 Bacteroidia bacterium | reverse complement strand
ACCGCAAGCGCTACTGGGCGGTGGCATGACCGAGGACAAGCTGGCTGCCTACCAAACCCTCTACACGTGCCTAGAGACCGTGGCAAGGCTCATGGCGCCTGTGGCTCCTTTCTACGCTGAGCAGCTCTACAGCGATCTACACCCAGAGGCGGAGCGCGCTGCGCATCCCCAAAGTGTGCATCTTACGGACTACCCCTCGGCAGATGGGACGCTGATCGACGTACAGCTGGAGAAGCGCATGCGGATGGCGCAACGTATTACTTCTCTGGTGCTAGCCCTGCGGCGTAAGGTGGCGATTAAGGTTCGCCAACCCCTGGCACGTATCATGGTGCCGGTACTCAACGAGGAGTTCGCCCGCAACCTCAAGGCGGTGGAATCTGTGGTGCTGAACGAGTTGAACGTGAAGTCGATAGAGTACCTCGGGGCTGACAACACTGTGATAGTAAAGCGGGTGAAACCCAACTTCAAGGTCCTTGGGCCACGCTTTGGTGCGCAGATGAAAACACTGGCGACAGTGCTAGAAGGGCTGAAGCAGAACGAGATCGTGCAATTCGAGCGGCAGGGTGAACTTACCGTAAACCTTGGCGATACTAAGGCCACTGTGCTGCTGGCAGAGGTGGAAATCGTATCAGACGATATCCCAGGCTGGGAGGTGGCCTCAGACGGGGAACTCACAGTGGCGTTGGATGTAACCCTGACTGATGCGCTACGAGAGGAGGGGGTAGCCCGCGAGGTGGTGAATAGGGTGCAGAACCTCCGCAAGGAGTCTGGGCTAGAGGTTACCGATAGGATAGAGCTCTTCCTAGCCACAGGGAATAGCGAAACGCAGGCCGCTCTCAAGCAGCAGCAAGAGTACATATCGACACAAACGCTCGCGGTGGATGCCCACTTTGTGGATGCCCTACCGCTCCAAACGCCCTCGGTGGAGGTGGAGCTGGATGCCCCTTACAGCAATCTGCTTATCGGGCTAGCACGGGTTAATATGGCCTCTACGAAGAATAGAAAGGACCGCTAAATCATCTACCATTACCGCTGTTCGCCCCACCAGCCGGCGGTATCTCAATTACGACCTGACGCTTAAAAACGCCAAGCGTTCAACTAAACCAACATCTAGTAACTAAACCGACGCCGCTCTAAGGCACGACATCATGGAAAAGACGCGCTATACAGACGAGGAGCTGGAGGAATTCCGGCAGATAATCCTCGAGAAACTAGAGCTCGCACGCACCGAGTATGAAGAGCTACGCCGCTCCCTCTCGCTGGAGGATGGTAACGGGACGCAGGATACCTCGCCCACGCTAAAACTGCTTGACGAGGGGGCTATGACGCTATCACTCGAGGAGTCGAGCCGCCTAGCCCACCGGCAGCAGAAATTCATACAGCACCTAGAAGAGGCGCTAAAGCGGATAGACAACAAGACCTACGGCATATGCCGCGAAACGGGGAAGCTGATTCCCAAAGAACGTCTGCGGGCTGTTCCCCACGCAACCCTGAGCATTGAGGCCAAGAATCGGCAGAATGGCTAAGCGTACAGCTACGGGGGCAGATAGTCGGTTTGTCTGGTTGCTTGTCCTGCTGGGAGTGCTGATCCTGGTGGCCGACCAGACCCTGAAGTTCTGGGTGAAAACGCATTTCACGCTGGGTGAAGAGGTGGCGCTCATCGGCCACTGGCTTCGCCTGCACTTCACCGAGAACAATGGTATCGCCTTTGGGATGCAGCCTGGCAGCACCGTGGGTAAGCTGCTGCTGAGCCTATTCCGGATAGCCGCGGTAGGTGCTATGATCTACCTGCTGGTACGGATTCTTCGGAAGGGGGTAGCCCCGAGGCGTATGGCCATAGGGCTCGCCGTCGTGATTGCGGGCGCGCTAGGGAACATCATCGACGGCACGTTCTACGGTGTGCTCTTCAGCAGCAGCGAGGGGCTAGTGATGGCCGGCGAGGAACTCGTGCAACCGGTGGCCCAATTCCTACCAGCAGGAGGGGGGTATGCCCCGCTCTTCTACGGTAGGGTGGTGGATATGATCTACGCCCCCATTGTCGATACCGTATGGCCAAGCTGGATGCCTGGTATCGGAGGGTCTCCTCTCGTGTTCTTTCAGCCAATATTCAACCTTGCCGATGCGGCTATTACGGTGGGGATAGCCTACATGCTGATTTTCAACTGGAAATTCCTGTTTGGACGGAAAAAGTAACGGTGCCGAACGGTGTACGCTAAATATTCCCCTCGGAGAGCAACCCAATCAAAAAAGACATAACGATGACTAAAGGTTTCGCATGGGTACTCGCTATAGTAGTGCTACTGGTGGTGCTACTAGGCGTAAAGGGCTGCAGCAGCTACAACAAAATGGTGCAGCTAGAGGAACAGGTAACAGCCCAGTGGGCCAATGTGGAGGGCGTCTACCAACGTAGGGCCGATCTGATACCCACGCTGGTAGGAACTATAAAGGGCTCGGCAAACTTTGAGCAGAGTACGCTAACCAGTGTAATAGAGGCTCGCGCCAAGGCTACTAGCGTAAGCATAGATGCCAGCCAGCTCAACGAGGAGAATCTGCGGCAATTCCAAGAGGCGCAGAGTGCTCTGAGTAGCTCGCTATCCCGTCTTCTGGTATCGGT
>JABCOB020000244.1 GCA_013333835.2 Bacteroidia bacterium | reverse complement strand
TGGTACGGGGTTGGTACGGCGAAGGTAGGGCGGAAGGGCTGATGGGAAGGGAATCTATTCGCAAGAGGAATACTGGCTGGCACCTATGCGCGACGCCAAGCGGGCCGGGAAGGGTGGTGGGCTAAAAGCCCTGTAGGGAGATCCGGGGGTTTGTAGCGACGCGGCGCGATATTAAGCGCGACGCGGCTTTCATTGCTCGCGACGCGGCACGCCACGTCGCTACTAAAAGCCGATGTGCCTGCATACGATAACACCAGCTGCGGATACGCAACATATATTAAGACTTCTGAAGAAGACTCGCACGTGATCCATGCGCAGCACTCTCCTTTTTCCATTCTTGCGGCTAAACATTTTACCAAACACATACATCTATCGAAAACCGTAGCAACGTGGCGCGCCGCACCGCGCAAAAAAAAGACGGCTCCCGCCGCCTTTAAGAATTCCCACGATGAATACGCCTCTACTCCCCCGCGCCGCTCACCTGGGATATAATTTTGGACAGGCTGAGTATGAGCATCTTAGAACTTGTGGCCAGGAGTATAATCCCGAAAAACTTCCGCAGGGCGTACACCCCCGCCTTGCCCAGCAATTTCTGGACGAGGTACACATTCTTCAGCACCAGGTATACCACCAGCAGATTGAGCAGCACGGCGGCGAGGATCTCCGCGTTGGAGAACTGCGTTTTGAAGGCGAGGATGGTGGTGATGGAACCTGGCCCTGCAATGAGGGGGAACACCAACGGCACAAAGGTGGCATCGCCCGTATGGTTGGTATCTTTGAATATGGTGATGTCAAATATCATCTCCATCGCCATCGCGAGCAGCACAAGGGCACCCGCTATGGCAAACGAGGTGAAATCGACCCCTAGGAACTTCAGAATCGCCTGCCCGAGGTAGAAAAACGCAACGTAGAATGCCAAGGAGGCGATTACCACTATGAGCGGCTTGTAGGTTTGCCCCCGCTCTAGCATGCTCACCACTACTGGCACGGCCCCTGTAATATCGATGATGGCAAAGAGAATGACGAATCCGCTAAGCGCGTGGGATATGAAGGTTGAGATGTCAAACATGGCGAATTGCAAGAATGTAAAATTGTGCCTTTAACTACCTATTCTCATTTTCAGGATTTTCAACCATCACAGCCTACACGGGCGGCGCATTGTGGGGAGCGATGCCCCCTTGCTTTCTACGCGCTTGGCGGAAAATCAGGCTGCAAAGCTACGAATATTTTCATATTGGGCAAAAATGTTCGATGGCACCGTTCACCCGCGCTCCACCATCCTCCTTCCCCTCTAGGTGCCCCTACTCCCCCATAGCTCCGCGTGCTGGCACAGTACTTGCAGGGCTGAGAGCGCCACCCCCAGCGCCTGCTCGTCGGGGCTGAAGGTCGAGGTGTGCAGCCCTGCCCCTACCCCCACTCCCAGGCGAAGGTAAAGCCCCGGGATCTGCTGGGCGTAGTAGGCAAAATCATCAGCCGTCATGCGCATTGGCACCTCCACGCACTCGGCATTCTCGCACTCGGCGCTGAGCTGCCGCTTTACCCACTGGCAAAGATCTGGCGCATTCACCAGCACGGGGTAACCATGCCGAATCTCAACCTGGGCGGTATTGCCCATTGATTCTGCCACCCGCTCTGCCACGGTGGCAATGCGCGCGTGCGCCTGCCTACGTACCTCCTCATCATGCGTGCGGAAAGTTCCCTGCATCTTCACCTCGTGGGGTATCACGTTCGTCGCCCCGGAGGCCTCCACCCTGCCTATGGTGAGCACGCTCGGGGTGAAAGGCGGCAGCATGCGCGCCCTCACAGCCTGCAGCGCCACTACTACATGGGCAGCCGCCAGCACGGGGTCGGTGGTGAGATGCGGCATGGCGCCATGCCCTCCCTGCCCGGCCACGGTAATGTAGAGCTCGTCGCAAGAAGCCATGAATGCCCCGGGGTGAAAACCAATCTGCCCTGTGGCGAGCGAGGGATCGGCGTGGAAGGCGAAAATAGACCGTGGGCGGTAACGGGCGAATTCTGAACTTGCCAATATGGCAGGCGCCCCCCCGGGGAGTAGCTCCTCCGACGACTCGAACACCAGCACCACGCCGTAAGATGCCGCATCGCCATACGTGGGCAATACCGCGCTGCCCTCGGCGAGCATCTTGGCCAAACCCATAGCGATAGCCATGTGCATATCGTGCCCGCAGGCGTGCATGACTCCTGCATTTTCGCTAGCGTAGGGCAGGTCGGTAGCCTCGGCTATGGGGAGCGCATCGAGTTCGGCTCGGTAGCCAATAAAGCGCTCGCCTCTAGGATTCCACACCGCGAGAAAACTAGGGGTCTCTGGAATGGTAACCAGGCTCCACCCCAACGCCGCGAGCTCTGCCTGCAAGTAGGAGGCGGTATGCCACTCCTGCGCAGAGAGCTCTGGGTGGGCATGCACACGGCGCCGCACGGCCTGCGCGTAACGAAAAATGGACTGCGCAATGGGCATAATGAACTAGAATGATTTCCGTGGATTTTTAATGCTACTCAACCCTCGTAAGCCTGATTTTCTGCAAAACTCCGCCTGCCCACTTCAAGGCGTACTGCGGTTCTACCGCCCACCCCGCTTACCGGTTGCCAGCGGAAGGGTGAGCACTCGGCCGAACTGGGCAAGATACAAACGCCCCTGCAAAAGGTGCTGCCCCTCTAGCGAGAGCGTGTACTCTACCGGGGCGCCCACACGGTAGTAGAAACGCCCCGCAACAGGACGGAGCTGGTAGGTTCCCGAATCGGGCTGCACGTCGGGCGTAATAGACAGCGT
>JABCOB020000243.1 GCA_013333835.2 Bacteroidia bacterium | reverse complement strand
TTGGGAAGGTGGAGACCATTAATTTTGTCTATTAGAGATATGCGACTCTAAAAAACCATTAATTTTGTCCATTATGCCAATAACCACTATATTACTGATAATCAATAAATAAATTTTACACCTACGCACAAATCAACGAGAGAATATAAACCCACCCATTTGCATCTTACTTCACCCTCAGCCCCCTATACCGGTTGAGGGCGGCACAGAATTCCTGCTTTCTCGGTAGGGTCATATTGCCAGGGTGGCCGGTGTAGGGCGAGATGGAGTCTAGCCCATGCTGCGCTATGTGCTGGTAGAGGCTATCTGCCGCCTGCGATATGGAGAGCCTCTCGTCTAGCACCCGTCGCCTGAGGAAGTCGAGCATTACGGCGATGCAGTTCGTCTGGTTGGCATCCACCAGCTGCTCTAGGCAGGAGAGGTCAATGCCCTCATGCCCGTACAGTATGGTATACAGCCCCTTTGCCCTGAGCCGATCGTCTCGTCCCGATGCGGAGAACGAGCTTGCCAACGGGATACGGGCGGTTCTCTCGCCGAACCCCTCGGGCTGCCGTTCACTGGGGTGAGCGTCGTTGGCCGCTATCCGTTTTGCCTCTTCCGTCACATCCCTAGGCACGTATTCATCCATCATTATCACCCTATCGGCCACGTCGAAGTAGTCGCCCGAGCCGCCCACTATGAGGATGGTAGAGGCACCCAGCTCATCGTAGAGCGGGCGCACCTTGTCTATGAAAGGCGTGATAGGTTCCTTCTCCCTGGCTATCAACCGCTGCATCCGCTGATCGCGAATCATGAAGTTGGTAGCCGAGGTATCCTCATCTATCAGCAGCAGCGAAGTGCCCGCCTCCAGCGCCTCTATCACATTGGCAGCCTGCGATGTGCTGCCGCTGGCGTTCTCGGTGGTGAAGTGATGGGTATCCTTATTGCCCGGGAGATTGTTGATGAACGGGCTGATGTTCACCCTCTCAATGCTTCGTCCATCCTCGGCACGTATCTTCACCGCATCGTTGCTGGTAATCACCATCTCGCGCCCATCGCCAGGGATATGGTTGTACACCCCGCGCTCTAGGGCATTCAGCAGGGTCGATTTGCCGTGGTAGCCGCCACCCACAATCAATGTAACCCCCTTTTCAACCCCCATCCCCTTGATGCGCTGCCCGCTAGGTAGCTCTAGGGCAACCTCTAGGCTCTGGGGGCTCTGGAATGGGATTCCGCCCTGCAACGGCCTATCAGACACGCCGTTCTCCCTTGGCAGGATGGCGCCATTGGCCACAAAGGCCACCAGGTTTCGCCTCCCCAATTCAGCCCTCACGTACTCTTGGTCGAGCATAAGGGCTATCTGCCGCTTCAGCGCGCTCTGGTCTATATTGCTGTACAGCAAAGCCCTATCCACTATTTGCGGGAGCATCTGCCGAAAAATCTGGTCTGCAGCCCGCCCTAGCACCCTTCGCCCAGCAGCTGGCAACCCCACCTCAAACCTCGCCTCCAGGTGATGCTCCTTTATCAGCACCGAGGTGCGCTCGAGCATCTCCTGCCCGCACCTATCGATGACGATAACGCCGCTCGACCCCGTGCCGCCTACATCCCTGCTGAACTTACGGCACTCCTTCCAGAAGGCCCTGGTCAGGAAGTCAGACACCGCAATGACTTTCGCCTTAGAATCCAGCAGCTCGGCAGGAATACCCGCTTCCCGTCGGTCCATAATAACCCGCACTTTGGATGGCGGGGCAAACGGGTCGGCCTGCACGTGATCCACCGAAAGGGTGTACTCCCCAAAGTCATACTCCCCCTTCATCTCCCTGTAGGCAGGGTAACCTCTCCCGTCTATAGAGTGCAATAAACGCTGGAGATCCTGATGATTTCTCAATTCTGAAACGGTGTTTAACTATACACGAGATACGGTGCGCTGACGTAATAAGGCCTCGGCAAACACGCATAAACGATGCAGCATGCCACGTCGCCACAGTCTTCGATACATCGAATCGCTTGATTAAAACCCATTTACCCGCAAGAGGGGGAACGCCTTCCAGAAAAGATTGAACCCATACAGAGCCTTTGTTGGTGTATCAAAATTCGCAAGATGGCGGGTAGGTGGGCGGGCACTCGCTCCGCTCGGCACCGCCCCTACCAAGTCCACAAAATCGACATCTAGCAAAAGACCTCTGCAAAAACCCCATAGACAGCATGCCGCATTCTCCGCTCGGCACCGCCCCTACCAAGAGCCAAAGAACTGGAGGGTCACGATGCCATCCCCCGTTTTGCCTCTAGCACGCTAGAATCTGAGAATTATCCCTCCCTATATGAATCATGCGGTCGAGCCCCTACACAGCCTACCCCTCACGCAGCATCGTCCCTACAGCCCCCGTTGCCGAGCGCTTTCTACCACACATAAGCATTGCACAGTCAGGGTTCTACCTCTAGTTGCAGGTGCACACCAGGTTACGATCTCCGTAGCCAGCATCTATCCGGCTCACGTATGGCCAGAATTTGCATTCCTTTATCCATTCTAGGGGGTAGGCTGCCTGCTCGCGGGTGTAGGGGTGCTGCCACTCGTTGGCCACCAGTTCTGGGGCGGTGTGGGGTGCATTTTTCAGCACGTTGTCCTCCCTATCGGCCTTGCCCTGCTTTATGGCCTCCATTTCGGCACGAATGGCCTCCAGCACCTCGCAGAAACGGTCAAGTTCCGCTTTCGATTCGCTCTCCGTGGGCTCTACCATAAGGGTCTCGTGCACTGGGAATGAAAGGGTAGGTGCATGGAATCCGTAATCCATCAACCTACGGGCAATGTCGGCAGACTCCACATCGTAGTCGGCCTTGCAGTTTCTGCAATCCACTATCACCTCATGGCCTACACGCCCGGTTTCACCGCTGTAGACCACCCCGTAGCTATCCTTTAGCTTGGCAGCCAGGTAGTTTGCCGCGAGTATGGCGTACTGCGAGGCACGGGTTAGTCCCTCAGGCCCCATCATCCTGATGTAGGCGTAGGTGATAGGCACCACGAAAGCGCTACCCCACGGTGCCGACGATACCGCATGGATAGCCTCGGGGTGATACCCCATGTAGACCACGCTGTGCTTGGGCAGGAATTTCACCAGATGCTCTGCCACGCAGATAGCGCCCACACCCGGCCCCCCGCCCCCGTGCGGTATGGCGAAGGTCTTGTGCAGGTTCAGGTGGCAAACATCGGCCCCTATGTAGCCCGGGCTGGTAAGCCCCACCTGGGCATTCATATTCGCGCCATCCATGTAGACCTGCCCGCCACACCCGTGGATGATGTCTACCATCTCCCGTATCCGGCTCTCGAATATCCCGTGGGTGGAGGGGTAGGTTACCATGAAAGCACCCAGCGTATCCCGGTGCTCCTCAGCCTTCCTACGGAGATCCTCTATGTCTATATTGCCCTTGGCATCGCAATCTACCGTTACTACGTTGGCGCCAGCCATAACGGCGCTCGCGGGGTTAGTGCCATGCGCCGAGGCGGGAATAAGCACCGTGGTCCTCTGCCCCTGCCCGTTGGCTATATGGTAGGCCCGTATCACCAAGAGCCCTGCGTATTCGCCCGCAGCCCCCGAGTTCGGCTGTAGTGAGGTTTTGGCAAAACCCGTGATCTCGGCTAGGAAATCCTCGGTCTCCTGGAGAATCTCACGCGTCCCTACCATCTGGTAGGCGGGTGCAAAGGGGTGGATATTCCCGAATTCTGGCCAGCTCAGCGGGATCATGGAGGCTGCCGAGTTCAGCTTCATAGTGCAGCTACCCAGCGGGATCATGCTATGGTTCAGGGCAATGTCTCGCCTCTCCAGCTTGTAGATGTAGCGCATCATCTCGGTCTCGGAGCGGTAGGAGTTGAAGACCTTTTCGGTGAGTATTGGGCTGGTGCGCCGTAGCTCGGGGGGTATGCACTCCTCCACCTCTGCCGGGAGTGGTACGGAGCGCTTTCCCTGGGCCTGGCAAAAGAGCTCTACCACCCACTCCACCTCGTCATCAGTAGTCAGCTCATCGAATGATAATCCGATTCCTTTCAGGCTATGGCTGAAATTGAAATGGGCATCCTCTGCCAGCTTGCGGAGCTTGAACACCGCCTCCCCATGCGCATCCACCACTATAGTGTCGAAAAATGGGCCCTCCTCCACCTTGTAACCAGCCTTCCGCAAGGCGTGGTGCACCAGCAGCGCCGCCCTATGGGCATTCTCCGCGATGCGCCGTATGCCCTCTGGCCCGTGGTACACGGCGAAAAAGCCCGCCATGGTGGCCAGCAGAGCCTGCGCCGTGCAGATATTGCTAGTGGCCTTCTCGCGTTTTATATGCTGCTCGCGGGTCTGGAGCGCCATGCGGAGCGCGGGGTTGCCATGCCGATCTACCGAGACCCCGATGATACGCCCAGGCATAGAACGCTTGAACTTATCGCGGGTGGCGAAGTAGGCTGCGTGCGGGCCTCCACAGCCCATAGGAATGCCGAACCGCTGGGTAGACCCCACGGCGATGTCTGCCCCCCACTCGCCCGGAGGCACTAGCAGGGCTAGCGACAGGATATCGGCAGCCACCGTTACCAGCACCTCGGCAGCATGCGCCCGCTCGGTCAGCCCTCTGAAGTTCCTCACTTTCCCACAGGCATCGGGGTACTGCACCAGCAGCCCGAACTCCCTACCCGTGAACTGGTAGCTATCTAAATCCGTCTGCAGCAGCTCTATACCTAGAGGTGCAGAGCGGGTTACAAGCACATCGTAGGTCTGCGCGAATACTTCCGTATCCACCACAAAGAGGTTTCGCCCCTCCTTTACCGCCTGTCGACTCCGCAGCCCGAATGACATGATCATCGCCTCGGCAGCCGCTGTGCCCTCATCGAGCAGCGAGGCGTTGGCAATCTCCATGCCCGTGAGGCTCACCACCATGGTCTGGAAGTTCAGCAGCGCCTCTAGCCTCCCCTGGCTTATCTCGGCCTGGTAAGGCGTATAGGAGGTGTACCAAGTGGGACTCTCGAACACATTCCGCAGAAGGACTGGCGGCATGCAAGTACCGTAGTACCCACGCCCGATGAGAGAGCGGTATACCTTGTTTCGCAAAGCCTTAGAGCGAACCTCCTCCAGGTACTGCCACTCGGTGACTGGCTCCGGGAGCGCGAGGCGTTTGGGGAGGCGAATATCGCGCGGCACCACCTGCTCTATCAATTCATCGAGCGACTGAACCCCGACAGCCTTCAGCATGGCTGGCAGATCCTCTGGGCGGATGCCAATATGGCGTGTGGCGAAAAGCTCTTGACTCATAGCCTAATGATTGATTATCGTTGCGGAATGGAAGTTGGCGCAAAGATAGGAATTTTGTTTTACTAGAACACCAACAAGCGTGCAATGTATCGCCCCGTAAGCCGGGAATGCTGCGCGAGGAGGCTGTTCGTCTTGCCCGCGTCCATCCCAAGTCAGCATCCCCTTCCATCCACCGTCTTTCCTGACCAGAATCTGCGGGACTATGGAGGGATAACCGCCCAACCGAGACGCGAACTTTCGCAAACACCATATGACCGTACCATCCCCCTACCTTCGCCCTACC
>JABCOB020000242.1 GCA_013333835.2 Bacteroidia bacterium | reverse complement strand
TCCGCAAGTCGCATCTGCTTGTCTTCGCCGAATCCATCGCGGTACTCTGTATTGCCGTAGTCGGTGAACTGGCAGTCATAGGGAGGGTCAAGGAATACGAAATCTTCGGTTTCCAGGAGGTCGAACACCTGACGGTAGTCCCCTTGTAGCACGTGGGCTCGCTGTAGGAGTTGGCTATGCGCTAGGGTTACTCCGTCGCTCCAGAAATGCCGGTAACGTCCGTAGAGAACGTTATACTCGCCGCGAGCGTTGTGGCGGATCATGCCCGAGTAGGCGGTCTTGTTGATGAAGTAGTAGAGTAGGGCGGGGGAGTACTCTGCGGGGGGGGAGGCCATTGTACATATCGCGCAGGCGGTAGTAGAGGCTCTCGTTCGCATTGGGTATGCGTCCTTTCGGATTGGCCAGCTTCAGCGCATTGAAAAGCGCCCAGTTCGATTCGTAGAGATTCTCCAGCTCTAGGAGTTCACTGTGCAGCCTAGAGTAGTCATTGCGCACGCCTAGGTAGAAGTTGGCCAGCTTGGCGTTGATGTCATTCACTATGGCTTGGCCGGGTTCGAGGTGGAAGAACAGCGCGCCTCCGCCCACGAAGGGTTCTACGTAGCGTCCTCTGTAGGCTGGAAGATTTCGGAGAATTTTGGGGAGTTCCCTAGCCTTCCCGCCGCGGTATTTCACTATGGGTCTCATGCGTCACAAGGAATGCTGGCGTAAGCTACTCCGCATATAATATCGTGAAGGTAGCGTTTTTTATGGGTTAAGCAAAGTGGCAGCATTCCCGTCCCTCCCCCTCTAGCCCGAGGTCTTCGCGCATGAGTGCTTGCCGAGCGGCTAGGGCTAAGTGGTAGGCCAGTAGCGGGGGGACGGCGTTCCCGATCATGGTGAACTGCTGGGTTTCATTGCCCTGGAATTCAAACCAATCGGGGAAACTCTGCAGCCTTGCGGCCTCGCGCACGGTGATGCGCCGCCGCCGACCATCGGGCAGGCGGACCCGCTGCATGTCGCTGGTGGCGCCCGCGAGGTTGCGGCACGTGATGGTGCGCGCCGGGCGGTCGGGGTAGAGGTCGCGGGGGTTGATGCACTGCGAGGCCCGCTCGTAGCGGGCTATGTAGGCATCTTGCTCTGGGGTCAGGAATCGGCTGTGCGCATCGCAGCGTCCCATTGTGTCGCCAATTGCCTCGGCCACTGTGTACCGTTTCGGCAGGGGTGAAGGGTAGCGGAATCCTCGTCGGTGTCCTACCACCACCACGCGTTCCCGGTTCTGCGGCACCCCATAGTCCACGGCATTCAGGCAACGGACTGCGGTGGAGTAGCCGAGCTTGCCTAGCGCCGAGAGTATCAGCTCGAGGTAGTCGCAGTGCGAGCGCAGCAGGTTGGGTACATTCTCAAAGAGGAAGAGGCGCGGTTGCAGGGATGCTACCGCCTCGATGAAGATCGGGAACCCATCGCGCGCATCCTCTATCCCCTGCTGCTTGCCCCGCACGCTGAAGGGCTGGCAGGGTGGCCCGCCGATTACAATATCTGCGCTTGTGGAGTAGCGTCCTCCCCGTTCCAGCCTACGGAAGTGGCAAAGGCCCTGTAGATTACGGGTATAGGTGGCAGCTGCAGCCTCCACCATCTCGTAGCCCGTGGTGGCGATGCCAGCAGCCTCGAAACCCAGCGACAGCCCGCCGCATCCTGCGAACAGGTCGATGGCCTGCAGCCCTGTGGGTTTGCCTGGGCGGAGGAGATGGTTTACTGTGTCTGCGTAGTTGGGTTGGGGAATCATAGAAATACGTAGGCCGAAAATTTCACGAAGAAGGAGGGCTTTTGCCGTGAGGAAGAGCGCATGTTATGTTAGGCACACTCTCTCATCAAGGTCTTAATAATCAGACGGAGTCAAATGATGAAAAGTTTTTTTTCACTAGGGCAGGGGATGCCAGATTCCAGATTTGGGAATTCTTGAATAATGTTCAACGCTTCTTCCTACATCCTCTCCAATGCCTCCTCTATTGCCGCGAGCATGAATTCTATGAAAACGGTAGAGTCTGCCGAATTGCTGGCTTTGGCCAAGGCAGCGTAGTAGGCCTTTTGCTGATGGTGTACTATGGTTTCCACGGGCACCCAGGCAAAGAGGGGATTCCAGCTCGCCAGCATCACCGTTTGCCATAGTCGCCCCATCCGCCCATTGCCGTCGGTAAAGGGGTGGATGAACTCCAGCTCGAAGTGCACCACGGTTGCCTTCACCAGCGGGTGCGTGTCTGTGCTTTTTGCCCATTCCAGGAGCTGGCAGACTAACTGGGGAACTAGCTGATAGTTGGCCCCTGCATGGATTAGCCGATCTCCCGAGTATACACCAACCCCTGCGGAGCGGAATTGGCCTGGCTCCCGTGCAATTCCAGCTACCATAAGCCCATGCGCCTTAAGGAGGTCGTCCACGCTGTAGGGATTGTATTCCCCAAGCAGCCTATAGGCGTTGAAGGCATTTTTCACCTCGGCGATCTCTTCGGGAGGGGCTATTACCCGTTCGCCCTCTATCACCGCGGTTACCTGTCCTAGCGTGAGCGAGTTCGCCTCTATGGCTACGGATGAGTGTATGGTGCGTAGCCGGTTTACCCGCCGGAGCACAGGGTAGCGTGTGTATAGCCTACTGGACTCCACGCTCCCGAGCCTTTCGGCAATGCGGGCGATTAGCCCAATGGCTTTACTGCTGATGGTGAATGGCGGTTGCTCCATGCGAGAAAATTTGAAGTAATTACCCCCCTGGCATCGCTCTGTCCTCCTGCTCCCTCGGTGCGCACCGCGAATGTAGCATTTTTTCCCCGAAAGCCCCCCGCCCCATGCTGG
>JABCOB020000241.1 GCA_013333835.2 Bacteroidia bacterium | reverse complement strand
GTCCAAGGGCCAGCATCTACCCTATACTCCAGCTTGAAAGAGCTTGTGGTAGAACCCCATTCGCTGACGAAGATGTACCCGAACGACACAACCAGATCATCGGGGCTACCGTCGAGACGAAGCCCCGGGGAATAGAGAGCACCAGTGGCCACCTTTTGTCCAGAATTGGCGCTAGAGACCACGGCGAAGTACCCGTCTTTCATCGAGCGATTTTCGCTCTGCAGCACATTGGTAACTTCCCAGGTTACGGGGAAATCGCCAGAGCCGAGGGTATACCATCCGTTGGTTAGGCTGCGGTCTTCGAAGTCATTGACGTGCATGATCGGCTGCATGCGAGCAAAGAGGGCTTTCACCGTAATGTTGCCCTTCACGTGCTCTTCCTTACGGGAGGCCTCATCATTGCCATCGCTCCAGCACTTGAAGAAATAGCCATCTTTGGCCTTGGCCGTTACCTCTGCGCCGCTGCCATCGTAGGCTATATTGGGTTGCGTTGCAGGGCCTGATGCAAGCATTCCGCCTTCCTCTATCTCGTAGGTGATGGTGAAGGTGGCGGGCTCGAACAGGGCTTCGGCAGTTATGGGCGCCTGTACGTTGGTGTCTACGCGCGGATTGTCTGTCCGTCCATCGCTCCACTTGGTGAATACGAAGCCGGGTTTTGCCACGGCCGCTATCTGTTCACCATCTGCACCCTTGGCTACCTTTTGGATCGGATGGCCTACTAGGGTTCCGTTGGCGCCCGCAGTGTATGTGAGGGTGATGTCTTCCTTTCGCAGGGTGATATCGCGCATTACCGTTACGCCCGTGGAGAGATTTACAGTGGCCAACTCCGAGGTGTACCCCGTCTTAGCTATCGTAAAGGTGTAATTCTGCGCACGCGCGGGGAGATAGTAATTGGCTACGCCTGCCGCATCGGTTTTCACCACACCACCTTCCAGTATCACAGAGACATCGGCCAATGGTAGGGCTTCGGTATCCTTTACGGTGAAGGTTACCTGCCAGAGGTCGCCCTGCACCACTTGGATTTGCCCGTCAAGAGGCGTTACGGTGTAGAGGTCATTCTGCCACAGTACCCCGGTTTGGGCCTTTGCAGTATAGCCCCCCACGGGGAGGATGCCCCTTGCATCCATTTCCTGCCCCTCGGCATTTAGGATCTTATAGGCCCCTAGTTGATAGGGATCTGGTAGCTGCTTGGCATCCTCTGGTTTCACCAGGGTTGCGAAGTCGAAGGTTGGCGGTAGCAGGTTGCCGAAAGTAACCGCATCGGGCCGAGGGGTTGCCGTAATGCTCCGACGAGTAACGGTAATCCGCTTCGACACGTTTTCGGCCTTGGCGTAGATTCCTCCGCCGCTCTGCATTGCGGTGATAGTAGCCTCCCCGGGTACTCCAATCACCAGATTACCGTTGCTTACGGTGGCGACAGAGGCATTGTCAGAGACGAATGCCACGGGTAGATTTGAATTGCACGAGGCCTCTAGCGGGATGGGGGCATCACCATAGGTTGCGGTGTTCTCGGCTAAGGTCCAGACGATAGACTGGGGGATTGCTATCTGGAGCCCGTAGAGCTTGGTTTTCCCATTAGCCGCTACCACGGTCAGGATGGTGGGTTCTGAGAGGTCGATTTCTGTGCTGCGCTTAGCGATCTCGCGCCCATTGTGAAGCAGTTTTGCACCAGCCGACACCGTAAAGTCAATCTTTACCTTTGAGGGTGTGGTAAGCACGCCGTCCTCTGCGGCAAGGGTTATGACATTGGACTGCGTAATGGGGGCAACCGCTACATCCCGTTTTAGCCCTGGATTATCCTCTTGCTTTAGGGTAAGGCTCTGCAGATCGCACGCAGGAGAGCCGTCTTCCGCATAGGAGAGCCGAATCTCCTGCCTAAAATCGCCCTTGCCAAAGAGAGAGGCCTCTCCCTTTACCACCACCTCGTCAGTGAAGTTATACTGGGTGCTTTCCGTTACCTCGTTGCCCTTATAGGTCAGTTTTACAGCAGGCCATAGCTTCTGGATGCTACCCGTAATTCCATCTCGTGGGGTCCCATTCTCAAAGAGAACTTCGTAATGGCCGTCGGGCTTGAGTGTTGATTTCACCTGCTTATCAAAGTGGAAATTCCCAATGAGATCGCCCACTTTCTTCCATATTCCATCCGCGCTGGTTATCCGTTCATCGCTTTTTGTCGTGATAGTGGCGAAGTCGTTACCAGAGGCGGCAAGAGCATTGTCAGTGCCCTCGTCAAATGAGAATTCGGCAAAACAGCCAGCAGGTAGGGTCCCAGCACCGTCGCGAAGATAGGCAAAGCTCCCTTGCGCAATCTCGGCCTCGGTAAGCTCTTTTTCCCACGCACGGAAGAGCTTTAAGCCACCATTGACCTCTGTGGCAAGGTTTAGGATCTTGGACGTCCCGGTGCCAAAGGAGGGCGCATCCTTCCTGTTGTAGGATTCTAGCTCGGTGGGCTTCCCGTCGAGGAAGAGGAGAACCTTGCAGGAGCCAGAGTAGAAGCCATATTGAATCTCTTTGAACACCAAAGCCATGTGATGCCATACCCCAGGGGTAAGGGAGTTCTTCTTGCTCACCTCGAGCATGGAGTTGCCCACTTGGATGCCTATTGCATTGTCTGGTATTGAGCCCTGCATGTGGTATGTGGTTGCCACTAAGAGCCCCGGTGCCACCATAAGCTTGCCGAACTGCGGCTTCTCTACCCTGAATATCATCTCGACCGTCCATGACTTTGAGCTGTTGGTAAGCGAAGCCAGCTTATCGGCCACCGTGGGCACAGCGACATGCTCGTTGCCCTCTGAGAGGCTTTGCATGGCTAGGTAGTATGGGCCATCATTCTTTGGGATGCGGGTCCAGATCGTCTGCTCCTTAACGTTGTTTTCGGGATTCTTATCCGCGGGGTCTGAGATGGTAACCTTCACGGTGTGCTTGCCTACGGTGGTGTAGTCTACTTTGGTTGTGAGCGTGAAATCTTTGATGCCGGTGTAAGCCTTGAGGGGATTGGCGGTGAAATCGAGTTCTTCCGCCGTTTTTTCCACACCATCTAGAGAGACCTGAACCTTCAGCTTTCCCTGATAGTCGGCATTTGAAAGGTTGGCGATTTTTACCTTAATGCTCTGCCCGTTTTTGGGGTTGCCAGATTGCCCCGCGTCCATGTAGCTAAGCTGCAGGTCGCCCTTGTGGGCAAACTCCCCGCTTTTCAGCTCTATCAGGCAGTCTTGCACATCGCCAATGGTTGGGGCAGTGCAAGCATCGGCTATCTCAGATTTCTGCGCAGCGATTATTCTCATTCGCTTAATGCCAGGAGTAGCTGCAGAGGGGTCTATTTTTAGCGTTGCCGCCTTGTTATAGCCATTCTCCAGCTTTGCCATCAGCTTTTCGCTGTCGGCGAACTTCCCGTCGTTATTCCAGTCTACCCAAGCGGCCAGGGCGAGCTCCCCAAGGCTAGAAGTCACCCCTTCGGTGCGGAATTCAAAGGAGGCTTCGCCATCCCCCTTGTAGAGGAGTATCGGATTCTCCAGCGAGTATCGGATTACCTCGCTGCCAGATTTCATGGTGTAGGTACGGTAATCATTCACCTTGATGGATGAAAAGTAGAGCTTCTTGGGTTTTGCTATCAGCCCTGGTACGCAGTAGCGGTCGTACACAGCCCAGGTGGGTAGAACATTATCGCTGGCATCATCATCATCGCCCATAACTATCACCTTGATCTGCTCTGGGGTTGCCGCCTTTAGCTTCAGCTTGGTGTTCAGGGTAAAGGTGTGTTCGCCCTGGGGTATGGTTACGGTTTCCTCAAAGCTTTCAGCAAAATCCTTCCCGTAGAGCACACGAATCACAGCCTCTTTCTGCTCGGTAGGCCAGCTATTGTTCACTGTAACCTTTACCGGGACCTCGGCTTCGGAAGATGTGCCAGTTGCTAGGGCCTCTACTCTCGTAAGGCTCAGCGGATTTCTCCCAGGCACAAGGTCCACTTCGGCCACCCAGCCTTCTGCGCTGCTGCCAGCTGTCGACTCAAAATAGAGGGTAAATCCACCATCTTGAGCCTCAGATACGTAGACCTTAGGGGAGGGGAGTTCGCCGGTTAGCACATCGCGGAGCACAACATGCTCAAATGATAGGCTGGCAGGGACATCGGAGGTTACCACTGCAAGGACCGCAGCATCGGGCTGTAGCTTGAATCGCATGAACATTACCCGAACCTTCAGCTGGGGGTCGCCAGGCAAGAACTTCAGGGTTGCGGACTCCCCTCCCTTGTGGTTGCCATAGTAGCCGCCATTGTCAGTGAATAGCAGCTTCTTCTTCACCACGAAGGTCATGTTCGGGTCTTTAGGTTGAGGTCCTAGCCAGGTGTCTACCGTTTCGGTGGAGGGCATGGTGAATACCCCGCCCATATTATTCACCGTGTGCTCGGTGCGCCCATTCACCGCGGGGTTTGCAGGATCGATGACGCACTCGAATACCACGGGAATCAGCTCCCCGAGGAATTCTGGGGTCGAGAGGTCGAGCTGCATGTCGAACCGCTTGTACTCCAGCCCATTTAGCCCTTCTATTTGGTATGAGCCGACCCACTTCCCGCGGACATAAGCCTTTACCAAAAGATTCTCTAGCGTAGAGACGCTTAGGTTCTTCAACCCAAGGGTGAATTTTCCTTTCTGCATCTGTACGCTATCGTTTGGAGCGGCCAGTATGGCTAGAGCTACCGAGGGGGCGGTTGCTATGCGTTCCACCGCAATTTCGCCCAGGAGCAATCCGTCTTTTTTCCCTTTTCCAGCAAAGACGATCTCGAGCTTGTGGTGTACCCCTCCAGCCAGCTTAAAGTACCAATCCTGGCTGGTACCGCTCGCCTGGTGTACGGTTTTCCCCTCAAGGTCAGCGAGAGGCTGCCCGTTATCTTTCACCTGCATCCGGGCAGTGCTTAATTCGCTTTCTTTCGCAGTAATCAGCTGCCCAAAGATGTGCAGTAGGACATTCTCAGAGGTAGAGAACCCTGTGAGGTCGAGATCGCACATGGTGAGATGCCCCATGTTCTTTGCGTTCTTCGCCTCATTGAAGTAATTCGTCTCGTCAAAGTCATCGAGATTCTTAGACACCAGAACACTCAGAATATTCGAGCCGGGTGCGTAGGGTAGCACCTGTTTTATGATGTAGGAAGCCTGCACATTCTCACCCATAGCTGGGGTAAAGTAGCGCGAGGGCCACTGCACGAAATTCTCTCTGAAGGGAAGGCTGTTTGCGGTGATTATTGCGGGAACGGAGCGATCTGCAACTATGCCTAGAGCCCTTTTCCCGTAGCCACTACCATTGGGCAGGCGGATGGCCACGCTCAGCACGGGCTGTTCGATTCCCTTGAGGCCGTCCTCTGGGATATCGAACTCCGTATTGTCGGCAGCATCGGTGTGTCCTACGGAGGTGAATTCACCCTTTATGGGGTCGCCTACCAGAACCTCATAGCCATTTACCGCAAGGTCGTTTTTCTTCCAGCTGAGCCTCCAGCCGCTCAACGAGCAGGGGGATGTGGCAAGCTTGAGATCTTCTACTCGGGGCGCAATGGTGAACGGGTAGGGACTAACAGCAACCCGTCCGTCTGAACCGGTTACCCGAACTAGAGCCGCATCGGTTACGGGAGCATCGGCAGGGAGCGTGAAGTAGCCCTGTTGGACGGGCTTTTCTACCCGCACTACCTGTATGAACTCCTTTCCCCCATTATAGCTGAGCTCTACCGAGTAGGGCGGTTT
>JABCOB020000240.1 GCA_013333835.2 Bacteroidia bacterium | reverse complement strand
CGGGTTTCGCCTTAAGGCGAAACCCGAACATGAAGCGAAGGAGGTGGCTCGTTGGTAGGGCGAAGGTGCGATGAAAACGTGGATAGAGGGGGCGGTTTAGACTCCCCTTTCCCCCGAACCTAGACCGCTGCAAAACTCTCCTAAACAATGCGGCACGCCACATCGCCACAAAGAGACTGGGAAACAGAATTTATGCTATTTTTGCGCGTCAAATGACGTAATCTGCGAACCTCGATAAACTGCCTGGCCTATGGCCACCTTCCTCTTCCACGATACGGTATTCGGGCCTGTACATAGCCGCCGGCTAGGGGTATCGCTCGGGGTGAACCTGCTACCCACCGACAGCAAATTCTGCAATTTCAACTGCATCTACTGCGAATGCGGATGGACTGGGCACGGAGGAATGCCCAAGCTCCCGCCCAAAGAGCTGGTACACAGCCTACTCCTCGAACAGCTACAGGGGATGGCCAACGAGGGGAAACGGCTCAATGCCATAACCTTCGCGGGCAATGGCGAACCCACTATACATCCAGATTTCGCTGAGATCATCGACTTCACGCTCGAGGCTCGCAATCGGCTGGCCCCCGGGGCTAAGGTGGTAGTGCTCTCCAATGCCACCATGCTCCACCATCCGCGGGTTGCGAATGCCCTACGGCGGGTAGACCAAGCGGCGCTAAAGCTGGACTCGGCCATAGACACCACCCTTCAGCTGATAGATGGTCCCCAGATGCCGCTTACGGCACGGCAGGTGATGGATAGGCTGCACGCATTCGGGCATGGCTACACCCTACAGACCCTCTTCCTGCGGGGCGAATACGCCGGGCAACTGGTAGATAACACCACGCCCGCAGAGGTGGAGGCCTGGCTGGCTGCCGTGCAGGAGCTGCGGCCAAAGGACGTAATGGTCTACACCATAGACCGCGACACCCCAGCCGCTGGGCTACAGAAGGCCCCCCTAGAGGTGCTAGAAGAGATAGCAACACGGGTGGAAAGGCTGGGAATACCCGCGCAGGTGAGTGGCTAGTAGAGGATTCGCCAACATGAGGGGCCTACTCGCACCTAGCCTGCTATAATCCTGGGTACGCCGCATCGCTACTTCACCCAATAGGCGTGGGTGCTTGACGCAAAATCTCACCCCCAAAAAAGGAATGGTCCGCAGCAAGGGGGATCGTATGGGGATTTCTGCCAGCTCCCCACACAAAGCAGTTGCATGGTTAATATGTTTAATGGCAAACGCATAGTTCACAGCAACTTACACTATATTTGTTTTTTTCAAAAAAATATAACAGGCAAAGCGGACATCGGTAGTGCATTATGCTTAACTTTGCAACGGCTGGGTAGATCTGGAGCTTTCTGAAATGGTGGGGCTAGCAGGTGTCAATTCCCTTGGGGATGCTAGCATATTAGGAGATTTCGCCCATTAGGGCTTTCCATAGTTAACCTAAAATCCTAATACCATGGGAAAGATGCGATGGATGGTGCTAGGCATGCTGGCGGCGGGGATGCTGCTAGCGGCCACTCCTCTTGCCGCCCAACAGCGTTTCCACGCTAACCTAAGCTCTGGGCTCGGTAATGGGGAGAGCCTTCTCTACTCGTGGCATCTAGCAGCCTCGGGAACCTACACACCATTACCCTACCTCGGGGTGCAAATCCACATTGAGAATTACGAGAAGATGACCGCGCCTCGGTCTGGCGGGAGCATTACCATGACCGACAAGCAGTTGCAAAACGAAATTAGCCTAGATGACCTGCAATCGGCCAAACGGGTCAATGTGGGAAGTCTCAGATTCTACGGAGTTGGAGTGTCCTTCCGCCCAATCGCAATCGCACGCCCCCTCACCCGGCATATACTCTGTGTAGACGGCGGTATTGGCGTAGAGCGGCACTACAGTGTCAATATCCACCCAAGAAATCCCACGTTTGGGGATGCTGGCTATAGCGTGGATTGGGGCTTCTACGCCACCCTCAGATACGGCTACCAATTCTGGGAGCATGTGGGCTAGGGACCTACATCGGGATGCTGTATGTCCCCTCGCTCCAGACGAGCTGTGGGGTGAGCTGTAGCATAGATATCTAACCAGTTCAAGAGCTTAATATTTCAGCACTCCCACTTTTTAGATTTTTGGATTTGAAGTTCAAAAACCTTCGAAAACATAACGTTGTCACCTGCTGCCGAGATTTGATATTGTGATCTTGGTAGGGGCGGTGTCGAGCAGAGCGAGTACTCGCCCTAATTCTGCAACAATCTCAACCCTAAATAGCTTACGCCATGAAACATACACATCTTCTTCTCTTGGTAGCAGTCCTTTCTCTCGGGCTTGCTGCCCCGCTACAGGCTCAGCAGCGATTCCACGCCAGCCTAGACCTCGGGGTGAATACCGGGGAACACCTAGGCACTTCGCTGCATACCATAGGCGCATTCACCTACACGCCACTCCCCTACCTGGGTGTACAGATTCGGCTCGATGGGTATGAACTCCTTGGGCGGGGAAACCGCCACATTTTCTTCTGGAAGAACCCCATGGACGGCTCCCTAAGAACCACAACCGACATGGATGCCCTGCCGAAGCAGAAGACGGGCATGGCGCGCTTCATTGGCCTCGGGGTTGCATTCATGCCTATAGCCATCGCCAGGCCAGACACGCGGAATATCCTAGCCATAGAGGCGGGTGTGGGGTACTCGCATGAGTATATGCTGCGCTCAGACCCCGATAATAACCAGTCGATCTACGGGCACGAGGAGACGAGCCTGGGTACTTTCGCCACCCTACGCTACCGCTACCGCGTATGGGAGCACGTGAGCCTGGGCGGCTACCTGAACTGCCTGCTCAACCACTCGCTGCAGGTGGGGGCGGGCATCTCAGCCAGCCTAGATATCTAGCACCCACCAGCGCATAAAGAAGAGGGGGATTCGGCCCGTATTTCTGGCTGAATCCACCTCGCTCTTCTGCAATTCGGGGAAAAACGCTATATTTGCCCCCAGCAAAGCGATAGAATCTATGTGGAAGGTGATTAGATTTCTCCAGCGAATTTGGCAGATACCCTACGTGAAGCATCCCGTGCTGGGGGTACTCCTCTTGGTGGCGTTGATAGTGGGATCATTCCTCTTTCTGAATCTGTTCACACGGCATGGGGCGGAGTATCCTGTGCCAAACCTAGTGGGAGAATCACTCGAAGATGCCGAGGGGCTGGTGAAGAATCTACGTTTGCGGCTAGAGGTTAGCGATTCTACCTACATTATCACCAAGCGCCCGGGTGAGATTTTGGATCAGCAGCCCAGAGCTGGGGAAATGGTGAAAAAAGGCAGGCGGATAATCCTATCGATCAATGCGCTTTCACCCCAGCTGGTGGTGGTGCCCAACCTCGTGGGCGAGACAATACGCCAGGCTCTGATTGTGCTTGAGCAGGCTGGGCTCGCAGTGGGGCGGCTATCGTTCACTCCAGATATTGCGATAAACAATGTCTTAGCGCAGAATTTCAACGGGTTACCCATTGCGCCAGGCGACAGCATCCCTAAGGGATCGTCCTTAGATCTTGTGCTAGGCAATGGTTTTAGCGGGGCTGTAACTGCAATGCCTGAAATACTGGGATTCACGCTTGCGGAGGCTCGTAATGCGCTGGCGGCAGTATCGATGAATGTAGGGCGGGTGACCTTTGATGAAACGGTGAAGGATCTCTCCGATAGCCTAACCGCCAAGGTCTACAGCACATCGCCGCGCTACACAGGGCATGATAATCTTCCCCTAGGTGCAAGAGCCGATTTGTGGCTTACGCTCAATGCTTCCCGAATAGCCGCAAGCGCAATAACGAGGCAGGATGAGCCAAGGCCCGCAGATGAGGCGCGAGATACATCTCCCGAGGAGGAGGAGGAGAATGAGGATTTAGAGTTTGATCAATAGACTTTTCTTAACGTCTTTTCGTTCTTACTATAAAGTAATAGTGTGATGGGTGGCAGAAAACATGGTGCCATTGGCAAGGCCTCTGTTTTTGCCCGAAAGAAATAGATGATCGCTTTATGCGGAAATCCCTTTTTAAGCTGCTATTTTCCGTAGTATCGATATGCTGGCTGT
>JABCOB020000239.1 GCA_013333835.2 Bacteroidia bacterium | reverse complement strand
GGTGTTGAGTTGGTAGGGCGCAGGTAGCTCTCATTGCGCTCCGGATCTATCCTGGTGTGCGAATCGGCACTTAAAATAAAAAAGCCCCCCAGGCGTTATAGTACCACAGCCATTTTCGCTCGACCTATGAGGATATTAGCCCCAGCCATTCTGGCTATTCCGCTTGCGCTGGTTGCATGCCAGCCAGACACCCTCCTGCCCGATTCCCTATCGGCGCTGCGCATCACGCATGATACCGTATGGAGCACAGGCTCCACCGTGAGCATCAGCGGCAAGCTACGGGTCGATGGCGCCAAGCTCACCATAGAGCCGGGGGTTCACCTCAAGTTCGCACCCGGGGCTAGCCTGGTGGTGGGTGAGGACGGTGCTGGCAACATCGTAATACGCGGTAGTACGGCTAATCCTGTGGTATTTGAGCCTCAAGATGCCCTCGATAGCTTCACGGGCATTCGGATTATCCAGACGGAGGGACAGAGCTCCATAGCAAACTGCGAGATTCGGCGTGCTGGCAATGCCCAGACCGCGGGGCTGTGGATCTCCAACCTGAATTTCCCGATAGAGGGGCTCGACATCATCGACAGCCAGGGCGACGGCATCCGTGTAGACTACGCCGATACCAAGAGGCCCCACCCCATGCAAAATTGCCGTGTCCAGGCGCATAACCACCACGCCATAGTAGGCGATGCCAGTCTGCTCGCCTCACTGAACCGCACCATGCGCTTTACCCTCGACGAGGGGTATGGGGTGCGAATCGAATCGGGAACGATTTCGCTCCCACAGCGCAAGCTAGAGCTATACCCGTTGGGCAGCCCCTACATCATTACAAGCAACATATGCCTGGATGCCCGCGAGCTGGTGATGCACAACGGGGTAGAATTCCGTTTTGAGCCGCAAGGAGGGCTAGAATTCGCCTGCTACGATGCCACCAAACTCACAGCCACTGGGGTTACATTCACCTCCACCGCCACCAGCAAGGCTCAGGGGCAGTGGTTAGGGCTCCTGTGCAACTCAAGGCTCTCTCCCTCCAGCACTTTTGACCACTGCACCATAGAGGCGGGCGGGCGTCGTAATCCAAATGCAGCCGGGATTACGATAGACGGAGTAAAGGACATAACCATAACCAACTGCAATATCAACCGAAACAAGGGCTACGGCATACTGCTCCTCGGGAAGGCCAGCATCAAGAATCAAGGGGCAAGCGGGAATAGCTTTGCAGGCAACGAGCTGGGCGATATTGGGCAAAAGCGCGGGAAACGGTAGCGGCATATGGGATACTGCGCAAACCGACCAACCCGTTTTGGGCTGAGCCAAATTCCACAGCATTCCCAGCCTGAGACCTCTGCAAAAGCCCCGTGCGCACTCCAATTCGCGGGGGAACTTGCTTCCCTACCGTCTGATTAAAAGGGGATAATCAAACACCCAGCATTAATCGAATACCCGGGCTACGCGTGTGCCGCACCGTTCAGGCGCATTTCGCTGGAGCTTTCGCTCGCTACTACCCCAGGCATTCGGGCAAGAAAAACCGCCCCTGACGGCCTAGACCATCAGGGGCGGTAGAGTATTCATCGCAGCTATGCGGCTGCCTATGTCGGCACGTACCCTCGGGCGCACGTTGATCTCTGCCCAATCCTACCCTGCGCATCCACCCCCGCAGTTCCCGGGCAGCCCATCCTCGCCACTGTGTGGGCAGACAATGCCCCGCTGCTGCATCTGCGGGTTATGCCCCACCTCGGTGTCTGGAAACTGGTGGCTACGGTGGAAGAACACCCGCACGCCCAGCCCGATGAAGCAGAGCGCCAGGAGGATGGAGGCTAGGAGAATGAGAAGAAAAAGCATAATAATATATTTTTCTATTGCTGCTTATTAGAAATATCCTTCAGCCCTAGCTTGTCTTTCAGTAGATATTTGGAACGGTAAAAAATCCCAAAAACATCCTCTATTTTCTCAGAACCAAGAGTTATACCATCCCAAGAGTTAAGCGTAGTATTTGTTTTAAAATAGATTGACCATTTGGGTCCCCAAAAACCTCCTCCATAGTATGCACCAATCTCAGAGCCATCGATAGTGCGATAGGCCCTTAGCGTATAAAATTTAGGTTTTTCTCGCTGAAATTGCTCTTTGGCTAAAAGCAAAACTTTTATGCACGAATCTATTTCCTCATAATCGATGTTAAACGTTTGAATAGTAGCAACACCTCCTACGGTCTTAAATCCAGATATGCGAATACCTCCTTGAATCTCACCCGTGCGCATATCCCTAACAATCTCAGAAAAAAAGGAAATGGGCGTGATTTTTTCTTCTTGTAAATAGTCAATAGCTAGCGCTGTACCACGATGTCTTTGCAACTGATCCAGCTTGCTTATCGGCAATGCGGAATTATCCCAACCTTGGGCTGCTGCAACTACTGCGAGCAGTAAGAATGGTATTAAAGCACTAAAAATTCGTTTCATCTCCATCAGAATTTATTACCCTACACATCCAGATTTGCGTACTTCGCATGGTCTTCTATGAACTGCCGGCGGGGTGGTACGTCCTCGCCCATCAGCATGCTGAAGATGCGGTCGGCCTCCGCCGCGCTGGTGATGGTTACCTGCCGTAGTAGCCGAGTTTCCGGGTTCATGGTGGTTTCCCAGAGCTGCTCATCGTTCATCTCGCCTAGCCCCTTGTAGCGCTGCACCTGCACCGCGCTCTCCTTGCCCCCCTGCCCGTACTCGGCTATGGCAGCCATGCGCTGGGGCTCTGTCCAGCAGTACTGCTGCTTCTTGCCGTACTTCACCAGGTAGAGCGGCGGCGTGGCTATGTAGAGATGCCCCTGCTGGATAAGCTCGTGCATGTAGCGGTAGAAGAAGGTCATGATGAGCGTGGCGATGTGCGAACCGTCCACATCGGCATCGGTCATGATGATCACCTTGCTGTAGCGCAACCCGCTCAGGTCTATGGCCTTGCTGTCCTCCTCATTGCCAATCTTCACGCCGAGCGCCATGAACATGCTGCGGATCTCCTCGTTGGTGAATGCTGCCGATTGCAACGCCTTCTCCACATTGAGGATCTTTCCGCGGAGGGGGAGTATCGCCTGGAACTTGCTATCGCGCCCCTGCTTGGCCGTGCCACCCGCCGAATCGCCCTCCACCAGGAAGAGCTCGGTGCGCACGGGATCCTTCTCGGTGCAGTCTGCCAGCTTGCCGGGGAGTCCCGCGCCAGAGAGGGCAGACTTCCGCTGCACCATCTCACGAGCCTTACGGGCTGCGTTACGGGCTTCGGCGGCCACTATCACCTTGTTCACTATGGCCTTGGCATCCTTGGGGTTCTCCTCTAGGTAGGCACTGAGAGCCTCGCTTACTGCCTGGCTCACGGCTGCCGTTACCTCGGGGTTACCCAGCTTGGTCTTGGTCTGCCCCTCGAACTGGGGTTCTGCCACCTTGACGGAAATGATGGCCGTAAGCCCCTCGCGGAAATCCTCGCTGTTGATCTCAAATTTCAGCTTGGCGAGCATGCCGCTCCCCTCTGCGTAGGCCTTTAGGGTGCGCGTAAGCCCAAGACGGAAACCCTGCAGGTGGGTGCCGCCCTCTATGGTGTTGATGTTGTTCACGTATGAATGCTCGTTCACGCTGTAGCTATCGTTGTACTGCATGGCGATCTCTACGGGCACCCCATTCCGCTCGGTCTCTATGTAGATGGGCTTCTCCACTATGGGCTTACGGGTGGCATCGAGGAATTCTACAAAGCCCTTCAGCCCCTCATCGCAGTGGAAGGTCTCGCTGTGGGGTTCTGGGCTACCATCAGGCCCGGGCTGCATGTCGCGCATATCGGTCAGGGTGATGGTGATTCCCTTATTGAGGTAGGCGAGCTCGCGGAGACGGCTGGCCAACACCTCAAAGCTGTAGGTGGTGGTCTGGGTGAATATCTCCGGATCGGGGAGGAAGGTCACTATTGTCCCGGTGTCGCTGCACGGGCCTACCTCCTGCAAGGGGGTGGTGGCTATACCACGCGAGAACTCCATGCGCCATATCTTCCCCTCGCGGTGTACCTCGACCACCAGGCGAACCGACAGCGCATTGACGCAAGACACCCCTACACCGTGCAGACCGCCCGAGACTTTGTACGACCCCTTGTCGAACTTCCCCCCCGCATGTAGCACCGTCATCACGACCTCTAGGGCCGATTTTCCCTCCTTCTCGTGGTAGTCTACCGGGATTCCACGCCCATTGTCGGCCACCGTAAGGCTGCCGTCCGCATTTATGGTTACGTGAATGGTATCGCAGTAGCCGGCCAGGGCCTCGTCTATTGAGTTATCCACCACCTCGTTCAGCAAGTGGTGCAACCCCTTAGAACCCGTATCGCCTATGTACATCGCGGGGCGTTTCCGTACCGCCTCTAGCCCCTCTAGCACCTGTATACTCGTGGCTGAGTAGTCTTGCGCTGCCTGTTCCCTCTGCTCGTTGGTCATCAATGGTAAGATCTGTTAGACTTTGCTTGCCGGGCAATAACCCATTGTAAGATGCCACCAGCAGCCTTTTAGGTTGGCAACCAGTAGCATATTATATACTGATTATCCGTAAATTGAATACAGAACCGTTCGAAGATTTCTGTATTCTAATCCAGCAACAAAGGTAGGGATAATCTGCGAGAATAACGAATGCTCTTGGGCTTCCGGGCCAACCGCGCTGCCCTCCCAAGCGCTACACGGCACGCCGCATTGCTACGGTCTCCGATAATTACGGGGGTTCAGGCAAAAAAAATGACGGCCAGCCTTTCATTGACTGACCGTCTTCTACCGATCGTTCCACCCCTAGTGGCGGGCTGGCGAATGTATTCTGCGAATTGCCGTCTACACCTTGGCCTCTCGCCATCTACCCCACTTCAGGTAGCACAGGCACACGCCCACCAAGAGCAGGGAGTAGACCACATCGCTCATCCACACCACCCGCAGGGGCATATGGAGCAGGCTCCCGAGCGTAAACGCCACGGCCAGGTAGACCACCACCACGCTCCCCTCAATGGCAAACGCATGGCTGGTACGCCCGGTGCCCGATATGCCGCTGAAGAGCACGGTACCGATAGACATGATGAGCGACGAGGTTACGAGTATGGGTATCAGCGGTCGCCCCATATCTATGAGCACAGGCTGATCGGTATATATGCTCAGCGCCCAGCCGGGGAATAGCAGCGGTACGGCCACGAACACCGCCACCAGCAGAAGGCATACCCTAGCCACACGCCAGATAAGCGGGATCACATCATCTACCCTGCCCCGCCCCATCTGGTAGCTCACCAGGGTGTTGGCGGCCGAGTTGAAGCCCATGAGGGGGATCTGCATCACGATGTAGAGGCTGCGCACGATGTTTGAGGTTGCCAGCTCGGCTTCGCCCAATCGCTCTATTATCAGGAAGAAGAGGAGCCAGGAGAGGATGGTGAAGAAATTCTGCGCCATCACGGGAATCGCCACTCGTATTAGCCTCCCGATTAGCCGAAAGCTCAATATTCGGAATCTAAAGAGGCTGTAGCGTTTCGCATCAATCTTGATCTGTGTGGCCACTATAAAGACCGCCGTACAGCACAGTTCCGCAATGGCCGATGCGAGCGCCGCACCCCGTATCCCCATCTCTGGGAACGGCCCTATGCCGAAGACCAGCAGGTAGTCGAGCACAATATTCACCGCCACCATGACCCCCGAGGTGAGCGAGAGGATCTTGGTGCGCCCTAGCCCCACGTAGAGCGAGCGAAAGGCAAAATTGGTGTGGGCAAAGAATATGCCCCACAGTCGGTAGGATAGAAAGCCTACAGCCTCGCCCCGCACAGCATCAGACGATACAAGCAGCCGCATTATCGGCTCGCACCCCACCATGAGCACTGTGAATAGCACCAGCGCCATGCTCCACTGGAAAATGAAGGCGTGCGTAACCGTTCGCCCCACCATGCGGACACGCCCCTCGCCCAGCCGGCGCGCCACCACTATCTGGGTGCCGACCCCGAAACCCCAGGCGAACATGATGACGGTGAGGTAGATAATTCCCCCAATGGCCCCTGCGCCGAGCGGTATAGCCCCCAGCCGACCGATGAAGGCGGTGTCGGTCACATTGAGCGCCGTCTGCGTGGCGCTGCTGATGATAATGGGCCAGGCAATGGCCCAGATGCGCCGTAGGCCGATGTGGTCATTGGGGGGCGTAGTGCTAGGCATAAGGATGCGATAGTTAGGGGATTAAAGCTGGCCGCCAACACCCCGATACTTCTCTACGAAGGCAGAGATTTTATTGAATACGTTTCGCTTTTTGACGAGGTACTCTGGCCTGAGTGGGCTCATACGCGGGAGGGTTTCATTGAGGTCAGTGCCGTTCAGGCTGGCGTATCCCCTCTTTAACGAGAGGGAAATATAGCGCTTGGCGGGCTCTTCGTTCAGGTTCTCTTCTGCTATGAGCGCTGCGGATTCTTCGAGCATCTTTACCTGGGCGAAGGTGAAGAATGCCTCTACGATGCGCTCTTTGGTTTCGATAGGCTCGAGGTCTGTTTCATTGATGAAATCGATTAGCAACCCTTCCTTTGCCCTGTTGCTCACGCTGGCACGCACCATGCGGCGCACCTCGTCTACCAGCAGCTCCTTCCCTATAGTGTCTCCCTTGCGTTCAAGGATTAGCTCGAGGATGTAGTCAAGATTAATCTCCTGGGATTTGAGCAATTCAACCTCAAAGACAACATCGTTCCAATCTACCCCCGATGCATTTTCTACCGCACCATTCCTCTCAGCGCTTACCCAGTGGCGAATGTCGTTGTAGGCCGAACGGTAATCCTGCAATCTCCTTGCTTCCAGCACCTCAATACCCTTCATCGATTCTATTTCGCCCTCGGTGAGAAAGTTGGCCTGCCTGAATTTTTCCACCTCTTCAGGCCTCCCCTTATCTATGGTTTGGAACGCTCTGAGGTGGGCGAATTCATCGAAATTCTGCAGTATATTCTCCAGCTTGAGGTACTCCCCGAAGAGCTCGACGAACTCCCGCTTGGCCTCTTCGGTTACGATCTCTTCAGGATGGGGGAATTTCCGCTTGAGATCGCGCACTACCTCAATGTAGCCACGTCGGGCCTCGCCACTCACTATATCGCGGAATCCCTCTAGGTATTCCCTATAGCCCTTCTCGAGGATGAAGGTCCGCTTATTCCTGTCGCCAAACAGGGTGATGGCGTCTATAGTGGCCTGCTCTAGGTTACGAAATGTAACGATATTGCCGAAAGCCTTGGTGGCATCGTATATCCGATTGGTGCGCGAGAAGGCCTGGATGAGGCCATGGTAGCGTAGGTTCTTATCGACAAAAAGGGTATTCAGCCGCGGGGCATCGAATCCTGTGAGGAACATCCCCACCACTATTACCAGATCCACCTCCTGCTCCCTCACCCGCCTCGCTAGATCGCGGTAGTAGTTCTGGAACAGCCCGCTCTCCACCCCGAAGTTCGTCTTGAACATCTTGTTATAATCGCCAATGGCTCTGGCCAGGAATTCCTTCGCGGTGGAGTCCATTGCTGAAGGGTCGAAGCTCTCGTCTGCAATCTCACCCACGGCGGCCTGCTCTTCGTTTGGAGCGTAGGAGTAGATGGTGGCTATCTTCAGTTTCGTTTCGCACCCTTCCTGCAGGCGGTTGAGCTCCTGGTAGTAGAGCTTGGCGGCCTCTATACTGTTGACGGCGAACATCGCATTGAACCCTGGCACTCCAGGCTGATTCCGATGCGTCTTGATGTTGAAATTCTGCAGGATGTAGCGCGAGATCTCGTGTATCCTATCTGGGTGTAGCAGGAGCTTTTGATTCTCGGCTGCAGAGAGCTTCGCCTCGTCCTGCACGGCCTCCAGCTTCTTGAATTTTGGCCGCACATCATTGTAGTCTACCTTGAATTTCAGCACCTTCCCATCGCGAATGGCATCGGTAATGATGTAGGCATGCAGCTGGAGTCCAAACACGTCTTGTGTTGTCTTGTCGCCAGCGGCATTCTCACGGAATATCGGAGTCCCAGTGAATCCGAACTGGTAGTACTTCTTGAATTTCCGCTGCAGGTTTCGCTGCGCCTCTCCGAACTGCGAGCGGTGCGCCTCGTCAAAAATGAAGACAACCTCTTCATGGTAAACTGGCAGGTCGCGCTCGCTCCGCATTAGGTTGTTGAGCTTCTGAATGGTGGTGACGATGATCCTGCAATCCCGCCGCCCTAGGTTTCGTTTCAGCTCCGCGGTGCTCTCCGAGCCATTCGCGCTACCGGGTGAGAATCGCTGGTACTCTAGCATGGTCTGGTAGTCGAGATCCTTGCGGTCGACCACGAAGAACACCCTGTCGATAAAATCGAGTTTGGAGGCCAGCTGTGCAGCCTTAAAGCTGGTGAGCGTCTTTCCGCTCCCGGTGGTGTGCCAGATGTAGCCTCCCCCCTCGGGTGTAGCCCAGGCTTTAGCCTCGTGGGCGCTGCAGATCTTCCAGAGCATCCGCTCCACGGCTGCTATCTGGTAGGGGCGCATTATCAGGAGGGTATTGCGGGTGTCGAACACTGAATACTTGAGCAACACCTGCAGCAGGGTGTTCTTCTGGAAAAAAGTCGTGGTGAAATCCTCGAGATCCTTGATGGGCTTGTTGTTGGCGCCCGCCCAGTTCATGGTGAAGGGGAAGCTGTTCCTATCGCGCTGAACCGTGTTCGCGAAGTAGCGGGTGTCGGTCCCGTTGGAGATTACGAAGATTTGTAGGTATCGGAATAGAGAATTCTCGTGGTTGAAGCTCTCTTTGGTGTAGCGGTGTACCTGGTAGAAAGCCTCGCGTATCGCCACGCCACGCCGTTTGAGCTCCACCTGGACCAGCGGGAGCCCATTCACCAGTATCGTCACATCGTAGCGGTTGGCGTGGGTGCCAGCCTGCGCGAACTGGTTGATCACCTGCACCCGATTTCGGGCTATTTGGATCTTATCTACCAGGTAGATGTTTTTGAGGCGGCCATTGTCGAACTTGAAGTCACAGACATGGTTATTGTGGAGCTTGCGCGTCCGTTCCACAAGGCCTTCTCCTGGGCAGTCGAGATAGCCACGCGTGAATCGCTCCCACTCGGCATCGGTGAACTCCACCCCGTTGAGCGCCTGCAGCTGCACCCGTGCGTTGGCCAGCAGCTCCTTGGGGTTCTTCAGGTGGATGCGCTCGTAGCCCTGGCGCTGTAGCCCTACGATGAACTCCTGTTCGAGCATCGCCTCGCTCTGGTAACCTGCGGCCTCCTCAGCCAGCATGTCGGGGCGCACGAATTCTTCGAGTACGATGAAGTGATCCATCTCGGCTATCGTGCTATAGAGTGCCATGGCCGTCCCTCCCGTTTTTTTCTATTGCGTCAACTGGGCTAATCTCCCCTTTCAGCGTGGTAAAGAGGAGGTCGCGGTAGTAGGCGTACTGTAACTTTCGAGCTTCCAGCTCCGCTTCCAGCGAAGCGAAGCGATCTAAAATGCCAACGATGCGCTCCTGCACATCCAACGTGGGAAGTGGGATGCGAATCTTTGCGAGGTCGGTGGCAGACACGTCGATAACCTTCGAACCCCGTGCGTACTGCCGTTTCTGGCGGGCGAAACACCCAGTCTGCATGTAGTAGGCCACGTATTTCCCCTGTGTAGCCTCCCCGGGCGTGAATACCGTGGCGTGCCCCCCGGTCACCACTGTTGCCCGCCCGAGCCAAGCCACCGCCTTGCACACATCGCGGACATTCTCGCTCGTGTTGGTTATCACCACATCCCCTGGGTGTACCTTGCATAGACCGCTGGCTGTAGCCGGTGCAACGAACGCAAGGGTCTCCTCCGCCCAAGTCCCGTAGTGGGTGTAGATCTGCCCGTAATGGATGCAGCCCACCCCCGTTGGGGTGAAGTCTCGCTTCTGTAGCCCTTGTCCACGGGCGAAGGTTCCCACTTCCCCCAGCGGCCGCCACTCTACCTCGCGTCCCCGCAAAAGCTTCCACAACTCGCTCATCCCTCTATCTCCGGGGATTATGTCATCTATCTCAGCCCTAAGCTGATTGATCCGTACTGCGCGGGCTGCAATCTCCGCATTCAGCTGCGCGATGTCAACCT
>JABCOB020000238.1 GCA_013333835.2 Bacteroidia bacterium | reverse complement strand
CATTGAGCGACTCGACTCCCGATGCACGGACGTTCTCCGACCTCCAGCACCACGAATAGGGCTTATCCTTTGCTCCTGCACAGGATACTCCCTACCTCCTGCACTCGCCTCTGGGTGCGCATAATTCGAGCTGGCCTCTGCCCCTGCTAGCGGATCTAGCTGAACCTGTACCGACTGGACAAGCTGTTCTAGAGCCGCAGCATCCATTTTTCCAAACTCAACATCACGCTGCGTAATTTTGATCGCCCGCGTTGCACCAGATTGAACAAAGGAGAATGTCCCTTCTATCGATGGATTCCCCTCCGCAACCTTGCCAGCCAACGGCACTAGGCGATACGAAACGGTGAACATGGGATCGGGCGGAAGATTCATCCATAGGAATTTGACCACCCCGCCTGTGCAGCTGAAGATGGCATCCTTCGTCTCTATGGGTTCCGCCGTGTAACCATCAGGGAGCTTTTCCTCTATTTTGGCAAATTTAGTGGCCTCGCCCCGGTTAATTAGCAGCCGAACGATGTGATCCTCTGTACCCTCGAGTACCGTTGGAAGTTCTCGTATGCAACGAACCTTTAGCTGCGAAGCGTCTAAACTCCGCTGAGCTGGCAATGCCTCCTGGAAGGCCGAAATGTCCAGTCGTTGATCTGCCGCTACTTTCTGGGATGGGCGTATACGTATTGAGGCCGCCGCAAGCTGAACATCTTTGCGCTGGTTGCCCTGCACGTAGGAGAATGTTCCTCCCAACGTAAAAGATCCCATGAGCCTTTGATCGACCTTCACTCGATACTTTATCTGAAGATCGGGGGGGGCGGGCAGCCTTACCCATATAAAGCGAACCATCCCTTCTGCAAAGCTAAAGTCCGCATTATCAGCTTGCCCACCTACTGCGGTTAGCCCACGGGGAAGCTGGGATTGAAATCTGGCAAAGCTTTCCAGATCTGACTTTTGCACCGAAATCAGCACGTCAAACTCGCTGCCGGCCTCTACCTCGCTAGACACCGACATACGCACCCGTGCGGCATCCCCTGAAAGAAAATTCAGGAAAAGCAAGGCTACACTATAAAATGCTATTAATAAACCTTTTAGCATCGCAATCGTACTCGGGTTCTACTTCTCACCTCTTAGAATCCTTAAGACATCTGTCTCCGCAAAGGTAATATTTTTCTTATTAGATCCCAAATATGTTGCGGATTTTGCTGAAAATTTACTACCCGAAACAACACACAGCTCTCCTAGCCCCTCCGTCATCTATAGGAGAATGAACTTCCTCCTAAGAACTCGCGAAGTATCGATGTTGGCGGGATTTCCTCCTGCCCAATAGGAGAAAATACACGTAAAAAGCGGAGAAGACGAACGGCCTCCGAATACTCTGGCACGCTATCGGGAACCTCGTTAAGTATGGGCTCTGCGAACTGCTTCAGCACCCCAAACTCATAGGGAAGAGCTGAATTGAACATGATGTCCGCCTCCTCTTGGTAGGGGAATATGTTTTTATCCTCCCCTCTCCGCACACTACCCCACCTGCGAATCGTCTGTATTGCCCCGTAACTCCGGTAGCGTTGATCCCGCACCATTCTACGAAGCAGCCTATTATCGCTGCTGGCTATACGGCTCTGCCCATCAAGAGAAATCGACGTTAAGGCCGATATGTAGATCTTAAACTTTCGCTCACGAGGAATCCTATCAGTAAGCAGTGGATTCAGCCCATGAATGCCCTCCACTACCAGTATACCGTTGGGTTCTAGCTGGAGAAAACTCCCGTCAAAGTAACGCTCGCCCCGTTCAAATGAGAATTTAGGCAGCTCTATCCGCTCACCCGACATCAGGGCTAGGAGATCGTCGTTGAATTTTGCCACATCCAACGCATCTAACGATTCAAAGTCGTAATCGCCCTTCTCATCCCTAGGAGTATTTTCCCTGTTGACAAAGTAATTATCAAGCGAGAGGGTGTGGGGGCGTAGACCAGCCACTTGCAGTTGAACCGCAAGTCTTTTAGAAAATGTCGTCTTTCCAGATGACGAGGGACCGGCTATGAGTACCAGCCTGATTAGGTCGCCTCGGCTGTGTATCGTATCTGCTATTTGCGCAACCTTCTTCTCGTGAAGCGCCTCGCTTACCTTTACCAGATCGCCACCCTCTCCTTTTCGCACACGTAGGTTTATGGTGCCGGCATCCTTAATCCCGAGTACTTCCACCCAATCCTGGTACTCTCGGAAAATCTCAAACATCTTATCCTGAATCTCCAATTCCTCCAGGCTCTCTGGGCTTTTTTGCTGAGGTACTCGTAGCAGCATACCCTGGTAGTACTTTACCAGATCGAAACGCTCAAGGTAACCCGTAGAGGGGACCAATCCCTCTAGGTAGTAATCATACACTCCATCCAGCGCATAGAGCGTAGTGTAAAGCTTTGGACGGCTCTGCAGTAAACGAACCTTTTCAGGATCACCCTGCTGCTCGAATATCGCAATGGCCTCCTCCGTCGTCATCCGCTTGCTCTCAAAGGGTAGATCCCTCCCGATAAACTCCCGCATCTTCTCTAGTATGCTAAAGATCAAGGGATATTCTATCGGTTGCTCGTACCCCGATATCACACAGTAGTAACCCCGAGAAACAGAATGGCTCACACGTAGCCTACAGCTAGGCATCACCTCGCGTACCGCCCGCTGCAATAAGAAAAAGAGTGAACGTGTGTACATTCGGATACCCGCTGCATGCGTAATATCTATAAATTCTACCGTGACTGGGATGAGAAGCCGAAGCCGCAAATCGCGCAAACGGTGGTTAACCATTGCTCCAAGCACGGGGTAGGGAAGGTCGATTTGCTGACTTTTGCAAAACTCTAGCAGCGTCATACCCGGCAATACGCTGTACCGACGGGCTGTGTTTTCACAAATCACCTCAATCGTTCCATTGCTCGCTGTCATGCTCTCTTTCATTGCACCTCAATCCGTAATTGTTGGCAATCTACCCTCCAAAACCTTATAAACACCTGCTGAAAATACACATTATCATACACAGCCTTCCTCCCCATCCACCTTATCTAGACGGATCTCTCCAACAGGGTTGGTTGGTCTACACCTGTCGTACAGCCCTTCCAACTTCTCCAGCAATCTCCCCTCTGCCTCTATTGTTGAACCGTAGCCATCATACTGCTCTAGCACGTAGTTTACCGTAAGCGTATCGAGAGATTTACCAAGCTGGTAGGCTGTATCCTTTCCCGTCTCCCCTACTACCGTGGCTACTAGGCGAACATCTGTCATCCAATGGAGCAGCTGCTTGGTCAGTTGGATGGGGAGATGATGCTCTGCAGCTAGCTCATCTGCGCTAAAGGGGCTAAGTCCATCTCGAAATCGGATAGCTATGGTGCTTAGCAGCAGTAACGAGAGTTCTTTCGTACGTTTTGGACTGAGATTATGCGTTTCTTCTTCATATACAAAAAGATCCACATTCTGCATGGCGTAAGCCAATTGCGCCCCTATCAGCACAATCAGCCAACTCAGCTGCATCCACACCAAAAAGAGGGGGATTGCCGCAAAACTCCCGTAGATCGCATTGTACTTTGAAATCCCGAACTGGAAGTACAGATAGGCCCACTGCGTAACCGCAAAGCCCGAACCTGCCACTAAACCCGCCGTGAGGCCAGACTTCACACGCACCCTGGTATTTGGCATTACTATATAGAGAAGCCCCAGTACCAGTGAAACCAACACGTAAGGCGCTAGGCGAAGCAACGACTTCATATAGGGCGTTACCGCGCTGATGAAATCTGCATTCGCTGCCGCCCTGCTAATGGTTGAACGGAGAAGCACATTAGAGCTACTTGCTGCTATGATCAGCAATGGTGCGATTATCATCATTGAGAGGTAATCGCTGAATCGCCGCATCCAGCTCCGCGTTAGCTCCACTCCCCAGATGGCATTGAACGATTTTTCTATATTGAGAAAAACCTTGATAGCAGACCAGAAGAGCAATCCAACCCCTATACCTGCAATCAACCCTCCCCCCGTTCGCTCTAAAAGAGCCTTGGAGAATTCCACCAATTTCACCGCAACCTCCGGATAGCTTGAGAGCTTTTCTAGGATAAGCGCTTTGAGTTTAGCCTCCAGTCCAAACCCCTTTGCTATCCCAAAGCCCATGGCCAGCACGGGCACTAGTGACAGGACCGTGTAGAATGTCAGAGCCGAGGCTCTTAGCTGCACACTATTACTTGTGAATCCCCTGTACACCAGCACCAATACCCGGAGCGCACCGTACAGCATGCGTTTCCAACGAGGATAACTCCCTATTCCTAAACTCCAGAGGTCATGCAAAAAGAAGTTCTTCAACATCTTGGGAACTTCGCTCAACCGTCTCTGCTTGTGTTGCACTGTACCGATTAGATTTACCCGAAAAATCCTGCCCAAATCGCACCGTTCACTCGTTATGAATGCAAAGATAGTTATATTTTGGAATTGGGGAATAATGGATTACACCTTCCCTGCATGAACTATGCTCGCCCAAAGAATTTCAACAAACCATCCAGATTGTTGCATGCCCCCTTGTCGGCATATTTTGTGCACCCTCTTCTAGATTCCCTTTCCGGGATCCCAACCCACCAGTATCTCCCTTTAGTCCTTGATTCCATAGTGGTTTAACAGCTGGGCAAAAGCAGGATTCTCCTTCCGCAGCGCATTGATATATTCTGCTTCTGGCATACTCCTTAGTTCCATAGTTCGCTCTGCAGCAGCCTCCACCTGAGTCCTGATCTTTATTTCTCGCCCCTTGAACTTGAGCCGAAGAAAATTCTCAGCATTGGGTAGCACCTCGCTGAATCGTTTCGCCTCCATCTCGTCCCGAAAGGTGAGCAGCCACTCGCTATCCCCGCACACTGTGGGAGTATATCCTTTCAGCATTGCATGTAGCAATTGCTTGTGCTTCTGGACAAAACCGAGAAATTCTTGCCACGCTTCTGGCAGTGCCTCTGGGCTATAGTCCCGCTCGGCTATTCCCAGCGAAGCGGCTGTTGCAAGTGGACGCTGTTGGGCAGGACTTTGGGTTGGCGCACTGCGAATCGAAAAACGCTTAGCTACCGAGGCTGCCGCCGCCTGGGATGCCCGTTGCGACTCCCCTGCGGTTGGAGTCTCTGAAGAAGGGCGAACCTGAATGAGATTGGATACCGCTGTCCCTAGTACCTGGCAAAGCCATCTTGGATCAATCAGCCGTTTTTTTTTTCACTCAACTCCTCAGGT
>JABCOB020000237.1 GCA_013333835.2 Bacteroidia bacterium | reverse complement strand
GGGGGCGAGGGTGGTGGACGTTTGGCATACTGGAACGCATCTGCCACGGGGGACTAAAGCGCTAGTGCTGCCCACTCCATTTAGACGCCTCGTTACAGGGGAAGGCGGAGCTGTGGTATCGTATCTAGAGAATGGGGGGCGTAACTATCTGATGGTTGTCAACCATAGCTGCGTAAAGCGGCTCGTAGTGAAATAGAGGCGGGGGCTGAGGTGAGGGAAGTGGATGCAGAGGCCTGCCTGCGGGATGCGAATTGGGACAGGGCGCGAAGGTTCGAGCTGGAGGCTGGTGGCATGCGCCTTTTTGCCTGGGAGTGATGGAATCAATGCGCGTGGTGTAAGTGGTTTTACCGAATTGTTTTTGGCTATGCGGCCTTGCTAATTTCCCCAGTAATGGGGATTTTTTGTACCCAAAGGTCACCCTACCTTTGCAACTGCAAACAATTTAAACTGATTCGACACAGTAGGTGCGAGCGCCTGTATTCATGGGCATATCCTTTTCGTTGCAGGATCTTTTTCACTGAATTTTAGGGTTGTTGGCGCGATTCCAAGGCTTCTATAAAACGCTCTTGAACGATGCGGCGTACTGCATCACTACGGTTGTCGATAAATGGAGTTGCTTGATTAAAATCTGTTTAGCAGCAAGAGGGGGGAAGATCTCCTATAAATATTGAACGCATACGAGAGGCTTTTGCGGGAGTCTCACTCTAATTCTTTCTGTTTATCGGTGTATCTCTACAGATTCTCTTCTTTTCTACAGTTCATTGTATTGGCTGTTCTGCTTGCAGTGCCAGTGTATGGGCAGCGTGCCGGGCTGCAAGGAACGGTGGTGGATGCCACTACTGGCATGCCATTACAAGGAGCGCATGTCTACTTGCAATCGGCAGGCATTGGCACGGCAACCTTTCCCGATGGGCGTTTCACCATCCCTAGGGTGCCGCTGGGCGAGTGCCGTTTGGTGGCAAGCTATATGGGTTATGTGCCTTACAGCTTGGTATTTACGCTAAGGAGCGATACCACCCTCTCCATCCCCCTTTCCCCAGCCTCGTTGGCTGTACCCGAGGTGCAGATAGTGGCTCGGCGTGCGGAGAGAAACGGCAGCGCGCTGCAGGTGGGGCAGGAGGCTTTGGAGTACATTCAGCCGAATTCGCTGGGCGATGTGCTGCAGTTCCTACCGGGGCATTTGGCCACTGACGGCAAGCTCCACGAGGTGCAACAGGTGCAGCTGCGCCAGGCTGGCTCTGATGAGAATACGGCACTCGGCACTGCAATAATGGAGGATGGTGTGCCAATATCGAACAATGCCAATCTCCAGCTACTGACGGCTGACCAGAAGAGCCGAGAGCGAAGCTTGGTGAACCGGGGGATCGACCTCCGCATGCTCAGCACTGACCACTACCAGGAGGTGGAGGTGGTGCGGGGTATAGCAAGTGCCCGCTATGGCGACCTCACGGCTGGGATGATAGCACTTAAGCCCAAGCGCGGCGTTAGCCCCTGGACTGTACGCGCCAAGAGCGATCCCCTTACCAAGTTGGGCTACTTGGGCAAGGGATTCCCCGTGGGGCGCGGCACGCTGTATACGGGCGTGGAGTTTACCTATGCAACCCCTGACGAGCGGACGGTGCTGGAGAGCTACAGCCGTTACTCTGGGCAGGCTAATTATACGGTGGCGCTGGCGCTGGGCGATACGCCTTTAGAACTAGGGATTCGGGCGAGCTACGTGGGAACGCTGCAACAGGATAGGCACGATGCGGATCTGGTGAAACGCATGGATACGTACCGTGCGCATTATACCCGCTATCGGCTCAGTGCCAATGTAAAGCTAACGCCGGGGTTTCGGTGGTTGCATACGGTGGCCCTGCAGCTAGCCGGCGACTACACCGAGGATGTGCTTCGCCGGGCGAAAACGGTGGTGCTGCATGGAAGCGTTGCGCTACCTATTAACCAGCAGGCTGGAGAGCATGAGGGGATCTATCTGCCCTACGAATACCTGTCGAACTACTCCTTGGTCAGTAAGCCTTCGTTAGGCTATGCCAAGTTGGAACTTACTACCCCGTTTGAGCTGTTTAGCGGGCAGCACATCCTGAATGCGGGTGCGGAATTCAGGATTGAGAAGAATCTAGGTGCTGGGGCTTGCTATTCTATTTCTACACCTCCTGCGCCAGGTTCTCCTACCAGTTCACGACCTAGGCGTTATAGCGATGTACCTGCCTGCATCCCCTTGTCGGCATGGTTAGAGGAGACCTCTCGCTGGAGGAAACCGTGGGGTGGGGCGGAGTTTTCAATCGGTTTACGCCTTTCCGACCTGCTGAATGTAGATGTACGCTATCAGCAGCTTCGTAGAGCCTACCTTGAGCCTCGCATTAATGCCGCCTACACCTTCCCTGGGATTACCCTGCATGGGTATGAGGGAACTCTTACGCTAAGGGGAGGGTGGGGCCTACAGACCAAGTGGCCAACTCTGGACATGCTATCGCCAGAGCTGGCCTATTTTGATTTCCTGTCGCTCAATCACTTCTCGCAGAATCCCGCAAATCGGCTTCTGATCATAACCACCTTCATAGAGGATCGTCGCAATTTCTCGTTGCGGGCTAGTACGGTGGCAAAGTGGGAGGTAGGTCTTGAGATGCATTTAGGCCCGGCATCGCTTAGCGCAACCCTATTCCGAGAGACGCTTAATAGTGGTTTTACATACCGACCCTACTATCTTCCCTACACGTATAACGACTATAGCCAGAAGCCCTATACTGGTGGGGGAAAACCTCGCATAGAGGATCTTACGGCAGAGCAAGAGCATCGTTTGGAGGTTGTAACACGACCTAGCAACGGGGAGCGAACGGTGAAGCAAGGTATTGAATATCGCCTTAGTCTTCCCAAACTCCGCTGGCTTCAAACCTCTGTAGAGCTGTCTGGTGCATGGTTTCGCACGGTGTATGATACGAGTGAACCTGTGGAATACCGCCCATCGCACACCTCTTTAGGAGGTCGTCCATACCCGTATGTCGGTATTTATGCTTGGTCTGGAGGCAGCCAGCAGCAGCTTAGCTCTACCCAACTCTGGTTCAACACCCATCTTTCAGCTGTTCGTTTGGTGTTTACCACCATGCTGCAGGCGGTGTGGTTTACTGAGTACCGCACCTTACCAACTGATGGTATGCCGCTTTACTATAGAGATTTGGATGGAAGCCTTGTGCCGTTCACCCCCGATATGGCTTCACATTCAGAGCTTAGGCATCTGGTGCGAACCTACTCTGAGGGATACTTCGATCCAGATAGAGAACCCTTTGAACTCACGGTAAATTTAAAGGTAACCAAGGAGATAGGCAGATTCGCCCGCCTTTCGCTTTTTGTCAATAGAATAGCAGGCCTAATGCCCGATTACCGCGCCAAGTACAACCTGCTTATACGCCGCAGCTATTCGCCTTTTTTCGGTGCAGAGGTGAAGCTGATAATTTGAACCGACTTTGTGTAGTTAGCCTCTGGTTATAGGGGGCTAAAAATCAGAATTTGGACATAAATCCCATTCATCATGCTGAAAATCAACGTAAAGACAGCGTTCGTAGCCGTTCTACTAGGGCTAGTGGCACTGGTAGGC
>JABCOB020000236.1 GCA_013333835.2 Bacteroidia bacterium | reverse complement strand
TTCTGATTGTTTCGGAATTCTGTATTACTTTCGCGGCTGTTACAATAGCCAGAAAATCTAGAAAATCTATGCTTGGACTAATGTTGCAGAACCCTATGGAGGGGGCAGGGGAGCCGGTAGCCGATTCGTTGCAGCTATCGTTCTGGGAACTGGCGCTTAAGGGCGGTTGGATTATGATCCCGCTAGCGCTTCTCTGGGTGATAGGGGTTTACATTTTTTTTGAGCGCTACTGGTCAATCAAGAAGGCCTCGCGGGTCGATACGACCTTCATGAATCGGATACGGGAGTGTATACTGGAGGATCGGATAGCGGCGGCTCGCGATCTTTGCCACTCGCACCCAACGCCCGTGTCGAATATGATTGCCAAGGGGATTGAGCGTATCGGGCGGCCTATGCAGGACCTGAACACCGCGGTGGAGAATGTGGGTAACCTGGAGGTGGCCAAATTGGAGAAGGGGTTGCCCATGCTCGGCACTATAGCTGGCGGCGCCCCCATGATAGGCTTCCTCGGCACGGTGATAGGGATGATACAGGCGTTCTACGATATGTCGATGGCGGGTAATAATATCGATGTCGGGCTCCTGAGCAACGGGATCTACACCGCCATGGTGACCACGGTGGGCGGGCTTACCGTGGGTATTATGGCCTACTTCGGCTATAACTACCTGGTGGCAAGGATCAACAGGGTGGTATTCCAGATGGAGGCGAATACCATGGAGTTCATGGATCAGCTCAACGAACCCGTAGCGTAACGTAGCAACTAACGATGAAGCTCAAGCGTAATACTGGTGTGGATACGGCATTCCAAATGTCGTCGATGACCGATATTGTCTTTCTGTTGCTGGTGTTCTTCATGGTGACCTCCACGCTCGTGAGCCCGAATGCCCTCAAGCTGCTACTCCCCCGGAGCAACAGCCAGACTGCGGCAAAGCCCATAACCACCGTGAGCATCACCGCCGACAGGCAGTTCTACGTGGAGCAGACCCCCGTGCCCATTACTGCAATGGCGGGCTATCTGCAGCAGAAGCTAGAGGGAGTGGAGGATCCTACCATCTCGCTGCACGTGGATCGCACCGTGCCGATGGAGGAGGTAGTGAAGGTGATGAACATAGCAAAGGATAGCCACTACAAGCTGATCTTGGCCACGGCCCCTTTGGAGAAGTGAGCGGCGCTTAACGTGTGTCCAGAAGGGTAGAGTGTGTTTTTGCTATTGATTACGGGCTTGCGCTCTTAGGATAGCCCGCAGGGTGACAAGCTTGCCCTCCAGCTGCCTGCGGGAATACGGGGTGGTGGGGGGAGGGATGTTAGGTTTCAGGCGGTATAAGGTCGGGTTTTAGGAGGGTGTGGCATTACCCTTCGGGAGGTGGAACTATGGCTATTGCAGCAGGTTACAGCTGGCGTGCGCAGGATCCACGAGTGCGGTGGAGGAGCTACTTGGCCACCGTGCTGGTGCAGGTGCTGGTGATTGCCGCATTGCTCTGGTTCTGCTTTGAGACCCCATTGCCTCTACCTGGCGAAGAGGGGATTACGGTAAGCTTTGGCACGGAGAACAGCGGACGAAACGCTGAGACCCCTGCGTATATACCGCCTGCCACGCAGAGAGTAACCCCGGTGCAGGCAGAGGAGCGCGATGAATCGTTGACCCAAGACTTTGAGGATGCTCCAGAGGTGCGAGCTAAGCCCACCAAGGCACAGCCTAAACCCAAGCCAGAGAAACCTCAGCCTACCCTGCAGAATTCTCCCAAGCCACAGCAGCAGAACAGGCCTCAGGAGGAAGAGTCCCCTAAACCGCAAGTGAATAGGGATGCGCTTTTCCCATCGAGTACACCCCAGCCGCCCTCAGAGGGTCAAGGTTCAGGAGGGGGCATTGGCAACCAAGGGCGCTACGATGGCTCTACTGCAGGCGCGGGGAGTGGTGCAGGCCAAGGGCAAGGAACGGGAGGAAAAGGCCAAGGTGCAGGCCCAGGTGGAAGCGGCATAAGCTATAGTCTAGGCGGGCGTGTAGCCCTACAGCTCCCATCGCCAGAATACCCTAACCAGAAGAGCGGTAAGGTGGTGGTGCGCGTGCGGGTGAATAGGCAGGGGGCAGTGGTAAGCGCCGAAGCCGGCGTAAAGGGGAGCACTACCCTCGACGCTAGTTTGCTGGCTGCTGCCCAAGCTGCGGCACTCCGTGCGAATTTTGACGTTCAGAGCGATGCCCCAGAAACCCAGGTGGGCACTATAACATACATATTCAAGATCAAGCAGTAGCGCTTGCGGTTTCTGGTTCGGCGGTGGCAGGGTTTTATGCAGCAGGCTAGCGGTATTCTAACATGGCGGGAATCCAAAAGAAAAAATACTACGTGGTGTGGCGTGGTGCAACCCCAGGTGTGTACGAAACGTGGGCTGAATGCAAGGCGCAAGTAGAGGGATTCCAAGGCGCACAGTACCGCGGGTATAGCGATAGGGTTACTGCGGAGAAGGCTTTTGCCATGCCCTATGAATCGGCACCCCAGAGCGCCACGAAGACTGCAAAAAGGGCGGTACGTAGAACGGTAAAGGATTCGGACGACCTCCCTATTACCCCTTCCATAGCCGTGGATGCGGCCTGTAACATGCGAACGGGGAAAATGGAGTATCGGGGGGTAGACACTGCCACGGGGCGTGTGGTGTTTGCCCGTGGTCCTTACGCTGCCACCACGAACAATGTGGGGGAATTCTTGGCCCTGGTGTTTGCCATTGCCCTGTTCAACCGCCCGGGCAACGAGGCTTTCGCCACCATGCCCATCTACTCTGACAGCGTAACGGCGCTGGCCTGGGTGAGGAATAAGCGAGCCAACACCAAGATGGCGTCTAAGCCTGAGAATGCGGTGCTGCGTGACCAGATTGCCCGTGCTGAGGGTTGGCTAAGGCAGCATACCTGGAAAAACCCCGTGCTGAAATGGCGAACGGAACTCTGGGGCGAAATTC
>JABCOB020000235.1 GCA_013333835.2 Bacteroidia bacterium | reverse complement strand
TGTTCGGGTTTCGCTAGCGAAACCCGAACATGAAGCGGCCCAGGTACGGCGATGGTATTGAGTTGGTACGGAGCAGGTCTAGGGAAAAGAACATCGTTCCTTGACGGTATTCCTATTTAGCTTTCTGATTATTAAGATGTTGAACTCTTGCAACAAAAGGGGAACTCATAGTGGCAACACTGTCCACCCCCTCCGTTACGCTCTTCGATAATCGTCCTTGGCCAAACCCTCTAAACAATGCAATACGCCGCCTAGCCACGGGCTGTGATAACTGTTAGAATATTGATTAAAACCCTTTTACCCACAATAAGGGAAGGGGATTCCCCTGCAAATGGAACGTGCGCGCAGCTTTTGTAGTGGTCGCTATTTATGCTATTTCAGCGCCCCTAGAATGCAAAAAGCGGGAACCCCAACATTGGGATTCCCGCCTGGTATAGCTCTCTGAATTTCTGGCAGACTGTATGCCAAACGCTACTGCTTTAGCAGGCGCAATGCCCTACGTTCAGCCCCCTGCTCCAGCACCAGCAGGTAAACACCATTGGGCAAATGCCCAAGCTGCAGCGTAGTTCTCTCGCCGCCACTCGCCTCTTTTGCGTACACCACCTTGCCCAGGGCATCGAGTACCTGGATACGGCAATCTGCTGGTATTCCCTTTACCTCCAGCGCCTCGCTAAAGGGATTAGGCGCTACTACCACGCTGGCAAGGGGATTTCCATCCACAGCATCAGGGGTAGGCTTTGGCCGCTTTTTCTTGGCCAGCGCCACCTTCACCTCTGCATCATCGCCATCCAGTTTCACCCGATCCTCTTTAGATTCGTACCCATCTTTTGACACCTGGTAGCTATACTCGCCCTCCTCTAGCACAAAGCTCACTACCCCCTCGGTATCAGTGAATAGCTCCCTTTCACCAACGGTTACCTTGGCCCCCTCCAGCGGACGAGAACGGGTGGTTACCGTGAATGTCAGGGTGTAGCGATTCGGCACGGGTTTATGCAACGTAACCTCAACTGGTACAGACACATCGCCCACCACCAGTTTCTCTTGCACGGGCAGATACCCCTTCATCTCCACCGTGTAGCTATAGTCACCACTCGGCAGCATAAAGGATGCTTTACCCCCAACCCCCGTCTCCATCTGTCGGGTGAAATCGACATCCTGCGGGCCACCGACTACGGATATAGAAGCCCCGGCTAACGCAGCCCCCTCGGCATCCTTCACCGTGAAATCCACTGCTACTGGCTTGCGCATCACAACCTTAGCATCCCTAAAGAACTTGCCAACCTTAAGCACGCCCTCCACAGGGAAATAGCCGTCCAGCTCTACCCTAAAGGGGTACTCTCCCTCCTGTAGCGTTGCCGTAGTCTTTGCGCTCCCACCCACCGTGGTTAGCTCCTGATCGGCCACTTTAACCCTTGCAGCATCTAGCGGTTTGCCCGCATGGTCCGTTACCATAAAGCTCGCCTCGTACAGCACCACCTTTTCGTAGGCCGCTATGAGGGTTCGGCTGGCATCCACCGTTACCGTGCGGGTTGCCTGCGTGCTACCATTGTCCACCCAGTAGGCGAACCTGTAGTCAGCCTGCGGCACTGCCGTGGTTTCTATCACATCGCCCCTGTTCACCTCCAGCGAAGCCACCGTATTCCCCGCCACCTTACAAACGCCACCCTCCGCAGGCTGCGATCTGAACGTTACCAATGGCTTAGCCAGCTCGCGGAAGTTGGCGGTATACTCCTCATCCCTGAAAAGCTCGTGGGCTATACGCAGCACAGAGTCGGCACTCCCAGTACTCCAGCCAGTGAATTCATAGCCTTCCGCTGCAACAGCCCGAATGCCATCGGGCAGCAGATCGCCCCGTGCCACATTCAGCTCGCCGGCATCATCACCCGTGCCATCTACCACAAAGGTCCCCGCATTCGCAGGGTTTGCCTTGCAGGTAACCCGCACCTCATCCCCAGCATCATCATCCCAGTCCTTTACCTGCACCAGCACGTTATCTACCTCGGCAGCGAGCCCCCACTTGGCATCGTACCGCCACCTCAGCTGTATGGTGTGCGCACCTTTGAACCGTTTCTTCGGGATGGTTACCGAGGTGTTATTCAACTCCACTCCCGCCTCAAACGGTAGCAAATTCTTCCACTCCTTACCATCCACGCTCATCTGCAGTGCAAACTCCTTCCCGTCCGCATTGGCATCCTGCAAGCTCTCCTCAAAGGCGTAGGTCATGGCCACGTGAAGATCCTGCGTAAGCGCACCGATACCCGTGAATACAGGAGAATAGAGGGATGATTGGGTATGCCCCTCGCTCCCGAACTTCTCGCTGTTGCACGCCGCAAAGTACCCCTCAAGGGCTGCCACATTGCTCTGGGCTAAGCTCACCACGCTCCAGGGGTTATAGTCTGGCCCTGTGGATATTGTGTACCAACCGTCGCCCAGAGAACCATCTCCAAAGCTGTTGGCATGCGGCAGGGTGGCGAGTTTTCCGAATATGGCCTTCACCTGTAGATTCTTAGCCCCATCAGAACGTTTCGCTGTACGTACCCCATCGCTCCATCCGCCAAAGAAAGAACCCGCAGCGGGCTTCGCCTCAACCTCCGTGCCGCTTGTTCCAAAGGGTACGGTTTGGTGTACATTGCCCTCTACCGTGCCTCCAGCTCCATTCCCAGCCATTTCCACCCCATACTCTAGGGTATACTGCTGCGGCTCGAATATCGCCTTCACCTCCTGGTTCGCCATTACATTCCTGTCCACACGAGGGTTATCGGTGCTATTATCATCCCATTTCACAAACCTATAACCCTCATTCGCCACAGCCATTACGGGTTGCCCATCAGAACCTGGGGCTAGTTGCTGCACTGGTTGCGCCTCTATAGCACCGTTCAGCGCCCCGTGAATGTCTGCCACCACGCTATACTTCAGCTGGATAGAGGCTGCAGCAAGCACTACCCTCTGCTCTACCGATTTGCCCTCATTCAAATCTACAACCACCGTTCGGTAGGCAAAACCTGTCTTGCCCACTGTGAATGTGTACATTTTCCCAGCTGGCAAGAACCACTCTACCAACCCTCTAGCGGTAGATATTCTCGCCTCACTATCGAGATTCACCACTGCTCCCTCCAGCGGATGGCTCCCATCGGTTACCCTTAGGGCTATTCGCCACAGATCGGCCTGTTCCACGGTGAACGCTCCAGCCTCTGGGGTTACCTCGTAGCAATCGGTCTGGTAAGCCCCAGCTGGGCCAACCTCCACCTTGTAAGCTCCAGCGGCCAATCCCCTACTCGCATCCACTGTCTGCCCATCGCTGCTCTTCACCAGTAGGCTCCCTCGCTGAACTGGATCGGGCATACGGAGCGCATCCCCAGCATTCACCAACTGCTTGTAGCTGTATATCAAATCCAAGGGGTAACCCGCCCTATAGCTACCCTGCGCTACCGTTACACCCACAGGACGGCGGGTTACGCTTATGGACTTCTCTACGGGTTTCGCCTCGTCGTACATGCCCTTAGCCGGCAGAGTGGCGGTTATTGTAGTATGCCCTGGCTTGCCAATGTGCAGCTTACCGTTCACCACGGTAGCCACTGCCCCCTCGGTGCTGGTGAAGTGGACTGGACTGCCACTGCTAGCCACAGCTCCAGCATCCACAGGGGTATCGCCATACACGTAGTCTATCTTTGGCAGATTCCACTCTATCTGCTGATCTTGCCGCAGCGAGATCTCATAGCTCTTAGCATCGCCACGTTCAGAAATCACGTTTACCAGTATCGGTTCTCGTAGATCTACCTCCAGGGTGGTACCAGAATGTATCTGCCCTCTATACTGGAGCTTTGCAAGGTCTGAGAGGCTATAGCTCAGCACTATCTTCTCAGGATTCTCCAATGCTCCACTCCCGCTGGGAATCTTTAGCGCAATGGTCTCTGAGATATCTGAAGCCCTTACGTCCGCCTTCAGCCCACGATTCTTGCTAGCCTCCAGACTGAGCATTGTGAGGTCGCAAGCCCCAGACTTATCGTCTTCCCTTGTGAGCACCATAGTCTGGCTAAAATCCTTACCAAAGAGCTGCGCATGTGCCTCTAGCCGAACGGGGTTAGTAAAATCGTACTCCGTATCAGCGGTGATTTCTCGCCCAGCATAGCTAAGTTTCACCTGAGGCCAATGGGTGGTAATAGTCCCCTTAACCCGAGCCGGGGTGGTCTTGTCAAAGAGCAGGGTGTACTCGTTCTCGCCAACCTTTTTGAACTTGGTCATCCCATCAAACCGGAGTGAACGGATAAGCTTCCCTTCTATCGACTCCCAAATGCCCCCGTTGTCCGCATCGAGCCGCTGGTAGCTAGCCGTAATGATATCGGCCTTCTGGCTTCCCGAGAGGCTGAGTTTACTCTTTGGCCCCTCATCAAAGGTGAATTCCGCAATATAACCCTCTGGCAACGTGCCATCAGCCTTGCGCACGTAGTTGAAACTCCTTATGTCTGCAAGGTCCAAGGCCTTGCTACTAGCCCTGAATAGCTTGAGCTTCCCGTCAAACTTCGTATCCTTCAGCTGCTGGCAGAGTGAAAGCTCAGGCACTTTTCTGAAGTCGCCCAGGAAATCTGGAGCCCCATCGCGAGGGCTGAGTTTTTTGATAGCGCACTCCTGTCCATCCACATATACCCGCACATCACAGCTACTGCCCCACACCCCACCTCGCACAATCCTATCGATGGATATGGCAACATGATGCCACACCCCTGGCGTAAGGCAACCCGTTTCGGTGCATACCGCTTTACGCTTACCAATCACTATACCTAGGGCATTGTCTGGAATCCCGTTTTTTAACCCTAGGGCAGTGTACACCCACATCCCCTTATCGCGAGAGTGCAGTAGGGTAGCGTATTGCGACCTATCTAATCGCACAAGCATCTCGAGGGTCATCGCTTTTACGGCAGGCTTGTTGAGTTCCGCTGCCACCCCATTCACCTGTACCTGTTCACCCTGCGATTGGCTATTGAACGCTAGGGCAAAGCGCGCATCCCCCGAAGGACGTACACAGTACACATCTACCGACAGCGTATTATTCTCTGGTACAGGATTATCTAGCAATTCAACCTGCACGGTATGCCGCCCGAAATCCTTGAGGTTAGCCTTGGTCTCCAGCGTAAATTCCGCTACTCCCACATAGGGATCAATGGGCTTGGCTGCGCAATCGATCTCTTCTTCCGTTGGAGCGCCTCCATCTACAGTAACCCGCACCTTCACCTTATCCCCAAAGGGCTGATTCCCAAGATTCTTCAACGTAATGCGGATGGGCTGCGCATCGCTGAGGTCTACGCCATGCTCACCAGCATCCACCCTAGCTAGCGCAAGGTCGCCATGATGCCCATACTGCCCAGGCTCTAGCGTCAGGAGAAAATCTTGAATATCACCCGTTTTAGGCGACTGGCAGGGATTGGCAAGTTCGGCGGTAGGGCCTACCATCACCCGCACTCTCTTCACACCTGGCTGGTGGTCTTTGGCTGAGAGCTTTAGCACTCCTGTGGGGAATCCTGCTCTGAGTTCTACCGCACTCCGCTCATCGGCACCGAATTCACCGTCGTCGTTCCAATCTACCCATGCGGCCAAGCTCCAACCGCTTAGCGCATTGTTGCTTATGCTGAAAGTAAGCGCATTCTCAGCTTCTCCTTGGTATATCGGCAATGGGTTACCCAGGTTGTAGCGAACCGCACCGTTCTGCCGCGGCTCTAGTTTGCGCTCCACATTGTAGGCGGCCACCTTCTTCAGAGAATGGAGATTATAGTCGCCCTGCTGCGGGACATCTGCAGGGATACAGTACTGGTCATAGGCAAGGAACGCATACTTCACATTATCGCTCGCATCGGTGTCGTTGCCCGATATTACCACCTGTATACGTACTGGCGTGGCTGCTGATACCCGAATCCCTTTTTTAAGCGTCACTTCGTTTACGCCGGGCTTCAGCGAATCTAGCACCTCCTTGTATATCAGATCGTCGGTGAAGATCTCAACCTTCACGCTATCCTGCCTCACATCCCAGGAGTTCCGTATGGTGAGCCTAATGGGCACAGTGCCTTCATCATCAGCTCCGCGCAGGGTTGATTCCACAGCGGTAAGAGCTAGCGGATTCCGTGCGGGCACCATATCCACCTCGGCTACCCATCCCTCATCGGCACTGTTAGCCTCGGACTGGAATTTGAGGGTGATACCCCCATCACCAGCCTCGGAGATAAAGGTCTTCCCGGCATCGTTAGGCCCGATGATATTCCCCATCAGGAACTCACGGAAGAACATTCCATCTATCAGCAAATCGCTGGGAACCTGCTGGGTAAGAACCCCCACCCCAGCATGCTCATACACCGACTTGAAACGTAGGAAGCGCACCCGAACCTTCATGCCCGGTTCGCTCGGCAGGAGCTTAAGGGTGGCCTCTTGATTCTCAGAGTAATTCCCGAGCAGCCCTCCGTTATCCGTAAAGATGAACGGCTCACGTACGATCATTGTCATGTAGGGATCTAGAGGTGCTGGCCCGCTCGGATTGCTGTAGTCGAGCGTAGACGTTGGCATTGGGACCACTTTCCCCATGCTGTTCACCCTGTGCTCTACACTGGCAATGGCTGTGGGCTCTGAGGGGTCTGGTGCGCACTCAAAACGTACCGATACCCACTCACCGAGCTGCTCGGGCGTGCTTACATCTACCTTCACATTCTGCAGCAGGTAAGACATCCCCTTCACGCTGGGTATCCGCACCGTATTCACCCATTTACCACGGCAGTAGACCTTTACCGCCAGATCTCGGAGTTCGTCTGCACAGAGGTTGTCTACACGCAACCCAAAGGTCTCCTCACCCATGTTAGCCTTGTCGGTAGGAACAGCATCTAACGACAGCAGCACCCGCTTGGGCAACGCTGCACGTTCCACTCCCACTCCCACCAGGGCCAGCACATCGGAGAGTGTCCCCGCGGCGCCCTTACCCGCATGCTCTATAACCACCTTGTTCCGCTGTCCCGAGTTCAGGGGGAAGTACCAATCTGTCCCATCCTTATACTCGGTCTCCCCCTCTAGGCTAGTGAGTAGCACAGTGCCGTCAGTTCCCCCGAAAACCCTAAGCCGCGAGGTGGTCTTGTCCTTGGGATTCTGATACTCCAACCACCCCCTTATATGCAGAAAGATACGCTCTTGCGACTCTATTCCCGTCAGATCCACATCGCATAGCGTAAGGCGTGAAATATGCTGCCCATTCTTCCCCTTATCGAAGTACTCAGCACCTTGAAGCTCCCTCTGTGTGCTGTCACGACAAATGAGTGCAAGGACCTGCGTCCCAGCAGGAACACCCTCCAAATCGAGACTCTTGTACTGCATGGTTACGCTATCGCCTGGCTGCACATCCACGTAGCGCGAAGGGGTAACCGAGAAATTCTCGTAGAACGGGAGTTCATCTATCCTCGGGGCCACCGTGGCTGAGTAGGAGGCAGACAACCCTAGCGACCTTTTCCCATAGCCCTTGCCTCCTGGTAGCCGTACTGCCACGCTAAGCACGGGGCGGGTATTGCCTTTAAGGGCAGCCTCTGGTAGCATAAGCTCTAGCCCATCGGGGGTTTCGGTATGCCCCACAGAGTGGAAATGCCCGTCGTTCGCATCGGCCATAAGTACCTCATACCCATAGGTGGCCGTGGGCACCCTGTCCCAACTCAATTTCCACCCCGCTATACCACAAGCGCCCTTCTGCAGCTTAAGCCCTCGGGGTTGTGGCGCTATGGTAAATGGATGCTCGCTCTTGGCAAACACGCCCGTAGAGGTCTTTACCCGCAGCAAAGCATCGTTCGTAACTGGAGCATCAACCGGCACAATAAACGACACGGTAGGCGACCACTCCTGCACCATGCCGAGTCCCTTCCAGCTCTTGCCACCATCATAGCTCAGCTCCACAATGAATGGTGTGTCGATACCCTCAACCGCAAGGCTGCCCTTACCGCCAGGGGTGAGTAGCATCCCATCGGCTGGCGATATCACTCGTGGCATCTTACGGTCATAGCACCAGGTGAGGGCAAAGTCCTGTGCACCCTGCCCAACCTCGCTCCCCCGCACGGTAACTTCCACCTCGTTCACGCCTCTTATTTCGCTAGAGGTTAGCGTAACCTGCTCTATATTATTGAGGTTATCAACCCTACGCTTGGCGTTATTCTCCACATGCCCCTTACGCGGATTGCATACCCACGGTAGGTAGCTCTTGCCACCGACCGATACGCTGAGGTCGAGGTCATTCACCAGCGTCCTATCGCCCCAAGCAGAGGCTTTGGCTGCCGGGGGATCGTTCCAAACCACCATCACCCTAAGACCTTCTATCCCTTTGGGAACTACTATCTTGTGCGTGATAGCCTGCCCATGACTCACAGTACCCATCATGTACTGCCTCCCCTCTAGCGCTAGCACCGCTTGCTCTGCATTCATAATGCCGTAGCCGAACTGGAAGTCAGGCCCTGGCCGCCCAGCATCATCTGCCGTATTGGCCAGCAGAGCCCGTAGCAGGGCAGAGTGCATCTCCGCACCACTATTGAGCTGCGCATACCGTTCCTGGATTAGGGCTGCATGCCCTGTTACCGTTGGGCAGGCCATGCTAGTACCGTCTAGTTCCGCGTAGGTATTCCCTGGCATAGTGCTGTACACCTGCTCACCCTTTGCGCACAGCGTGGGGAACATACGCCCATCGTCTTGCGGCCCGAAGTTGCTGAAAGCCCCCTCCCCTTCTACCGTCAAGAATCCCCATTCGTTTACCGCGCCTACCAGTATCGCATTCTTCGCCCTGTTGCTAGCTGTACCGTACCCTTTTGCGCCATACTTGGGCAATAGCTGCTTGGAGCAAGCACTCTGGTCATTGCCAGCAGCGTACACATGGGCAAGGTTGGGCAGCTTTACAGCCAGCTGGTCGTTAGCATAGTGCGAGGCCTGGTACACCAACCTGTCGAGGAAATTACACCAGCTCGATAGCCCGTACCCGTATGAATTGTTCGTGAGGGTAATGCCAAACTGCTCGCGCGCTTGGGCCATCTCCTCCTGCTCAGTAAGCCCGTTGCTCTGGAAACCGAAATTGTAGGTCCAAGCTTGGGCTTCGGGTGCCATACCCTGCGCATTGGGATCCAGCACCCCAGCCCCTAGGATAGTGCCAGTAACATGCGTACCGTGCGCCTCGGCCATTTCGAATTCCATCTGGGTTATCCTATCGCCAAAGTCGGCATGCTTGGTAACATCAGCATCCCATATCCCGATACGAATCCCCTTGCCAAGCAGCCCACGGCCACCCAGCGCTACAGGAGTGTTCAGCACGCTTGCACGCCCGAGGATGCGCCCCGTGCTATTGACCGACTCTAGGGGAGGAGTTCCAAGATTCACAGCCAGCACCCACGGCAGCTCGGCCACAGCCTGTACCTGGGCAAGCGGTAGCTCCGCATAGGCCAGCCTGAAATAGGCATCAACCCGCACATCGCGAAGCCCCAGCCGCTCTAGAGTCTGGCGAACCAAGCCTTCGTGCGCATTCGCAGCGAAGTGTACCACCACTTTTGCCCCGCTACTCCCTGCCCGAGCGTACGAGGGGATCTCCCCGCTCTGGAGCGCCTCAGCCAACTTCCACTCGGGGCGCGCGGGAATCATGGAGGTTAGCCTACTGCCACGAGCCACACGGAGCGCATCGGTATTGGCACTCACCAACGCCCAGTAGGCATTCCCCCCGAGGTAGTCACCCAAGATGATGCCACCTCTCGCCAGCTGCTCCACCTCTGCTGGTGTGGGTATTGCTGCCAGCTGAACCAATGCATTATGCTGATTCCCCGTGGCAGGCCCTAAGTTGCTAACCGTAGCAACCAATCCTCTGGATTTCGCCAACCCTGCAAGATTCTGCTCTGGCACAAAGCTATGCCCTCCCAGCCGAACCACTGGCTGCGCCCCCACCATCACCGGCAATGCGACAAGCAACCATGCAAATAATGTTAATTTTCTCATATACAGTTAGATTAATGCTGTATTCTCATTTAAAAACCTGCCAAAAATAGCTAAATTTCTGGAAATTGCATCGGTATTGCAATCAGGAAATGCCACTACATCATGCAAAAGTTGCGGGTGCGGCTAAGCAAAAGGGGGAGGCTTTGGCCTCCCCCTTCATGTTAATCCCTACGCACGTAGCCCGCTACCGTTTCGCGAAGCGGAGGGTATGGACGCCTCCCTCGGTGTCGGTAAGGCGCAGCAGGTAGAGCCCCGCGGGAAGCGTGCCAGTGGGCACTACCACCGTCTCTGCCCCATCGTGGGTGCGGGTCAGCACCGCCTGCCCCAGGGCGTTCACCACTGCCAGCGAACGGAGGGCAGCCACATTCCGCAGGTGCAGCTCCGCATCGCAAATAGAAGACGACGTACCGCAGGGAGATGAAAATGGGCCTGCAACCCGCGGGCAGACGGGCGGGCACTCGCTGCGCTCGGCATCGCCCCTACCGAGATCGGGATATCCAAGCCCGCCGATGGATAGAAATCGGCTTCGCCCCTAGATGATTCTTGAATCCACGAATAATCCAACGCTCCCCGCTTGCACGGTCTTTGTAGCGACGTGGCGCGCCGCATCGCGAATAAATGATACCGCGTTGCAAATAAAATTTTCGCTAACTTGCGCACGTTTTTCTAGACTTTGCCTAGCAGATTCCTTTCGATCTAACATTCAATGCGTATGCGACGATTTGGACTACTCGCAATGATTCCTTTCCTGTTGGCCCCGTTGGCACTCCTTGCACAGACTGACAGGCAGCACAATACCCTCGAGCCGATGCGCCCAGAGTGGAAGCTCTGCGCTGCTTTACAACCCCATAGCAACACCGCGCAGCGTGGCAGATCGCTTGGTTTGGCAACTCCTGCAGAGCCCCGCATCCCAGGGTACGCCCAGGCGGGCACGGATGCTGCGCGGGTGGTGGTTCGCTATGCGGCCAACACCACGCCTGCCGAGGTGTCCTCCACGCTGGTGCGGCTCGGCCTGCGCGAAGTGGAGGTGGTAGAGACCTTCAGGGCTGCCTACGCCGTGATGCCACTGTCGGCATCCGAGGGGGTGGCCAGCCTGCCGTGGGTGCTGGCGGTAAATCTGCAAGATCCGCCAGCGCATCTCTACAACTCCACTGGCCGTATCCTCGGGCGGGCAAGTATACTCAGCACACCCCTATCGCTTGGCGGACGTGGCCTCTCCGGAAAGGGTATTCGCGTGGGGATCTGGGATGCCGATGTTACGCATCATGTGGACTTTGGCCAACGGATTAGCGTGCAGGAGTCTGAACTCTTTGACGACCACGGAACCCACGTGGCTGGTACGGTGCTGGGGGCCGGGCTGCTCGATCCTGATGCGCGGGGTATGGCGCCAGAATCCAAGGCGTGGACCTACAATTTCAATCGGCAGAAAAATGGCCTTACTCCGCAGCAGGAGATGGCGCAGGCTCGGGAAGATTTCGGCATCACCCTTACGCAGAACTCGTATGGTACCTACCTTGCGCAGATTTGTCAAGATCTACAGTCGCTTACATATAGGGAATCGGACTACAATCTTGACCTTCTCGCCTGTCGTTATCCTACCCTCACCCATATCTTTGCGGCGGGTAACGATCAGCAGTCCTGCCAGATGCAGATTCAGGCTCTCGTAGGGCGAAAGGGTTACGGAACTGCCAGTAACCGTTCAAAGAATTCGCTCCATGTGGGTGCTGTCGACCAATGGGGACAGATGACCGTATTCAGCAATTGGGGGCCGCAGGACGACGGTCGTATGTTCCCCACCATTTGCGCCAAGGGGTTAGAGGTTTACAGCACCAAGTCGGGCAACGGCTACCTGCAAGAGAGCGGCACCTCTATGGCCTGCCCCACCGTAACAGGGCATGCCGCGCTGCTTAGCGAACGCTACGCGCAGCTCCACCGTGGGCAGGAGATCCCGAGCGCGCTACTGCGGGGGTTGCTGGCCAATACTGCCACCGATGCTGGGAGGCCTGGCCCTGATTTCCAGTTCGGCTACGGTATTATGAACGCAGAGCGCGCCGCGGTTTCGCTAGAGAACGGCTGGTATTGCCTCGATTCCCTAAAGCTAGGGGATCGCTATAAGCGCACGCTTTCCATTCCTAAGGGGTGCACAGGGGTACGAGTTATGCTCACGTGGAACGACCCCACGGTGGTACGCCCGGCGGCCTACGGGCAACGTGCCTTGGTGAACGACCTCAACCTCTCGCTAATCGTTGGGGGCGTTGATTATCACCCCTGGGTTTGCGACAACTCTCGCTGGGGGCTAGAGAAACCAGCTACTCGTAAGGTGGACAATCTCAATAATATAGAGCAGATTACCCTATCGGCCAGCGAGCTTGCAGGGAATTCTACGGTAGAGCTCACGGTGCTGCCCAAGGAGATTGTCGGTGGCCATCACCAGCACTTTGCCCTTACCTGGTTCTTTGAGTTCGCCTCGCCACGTATCATTTCGCCAACGGGAGGGGAGTTCCTTGTGCCGGGGCAGCAGGCCTACATTGCAGTAGAGGGGTTGGTTGCGCCCTACGCGCTAGAACTGTCGTGCGATGGCGGTTCTACATGGAGGGCGCTCGGTAGGATAGAGCAGGATGCCGTTGCGTTGCCCGCTACCATCCCTACTGATACCCCCATCACCACTACGGCTCTCGTCCGTGCCATTGATACCCAGGGGAATATTGCCCAGAGCGACCATCCATTCACCATTGCACAGCAGCCAAAGGGGCTAGGCATAGAACAAGGCAACTGCGGCCTCGATGGTTGGAAACTGACCTGGAGGGCGAATGCCGCTGCAACCAACGGCTATGTAGTCTTACTGGCCGATCCCGATGCTGCCACACCATCGGCAGCGGCTGGTGTGGAACATGGCGACGGGTTCGTTCAGCTAGGGGAAACCGCTAGCCAGCATGATACCGTGTTTACTCTGCCCGCGAGCATGATAGCGGGTATAGAGCGCCCGATAGTTTCGGTGGCCTGCAAGCTGCCTGGGGGAATGGGGTATGGTAAGCGAGCAGTGGGGGTTCTGGCGGGCTATTCGGCTCCAGTGGTGCTAACGGAAGGCAACCTGCCATTCTCCGAAACATTCGCCATCTACCCCTCTCGTTTCTTCCGTGTGGAGGCCGGAGAGAAGGTGCAGGTTAGGTATGTGAACCGGACTTTCAACGACCTCCCAGCTGGCTCTACCGCCCTATCATTCACCTGCCTGGAAGGGGACACAGATTTTGACGAATCTGATTATTTCAACTCAGGCAAGAATTCGGCGCACCTGGCATCGCTGAGGATGTGCAGCCTCGACCTTACGGGTATCCCGGCGGGCAAACGGGTGCTACTCCACCTCTCGGGCGCACTACTCCCTGCCGAAAAGGGCAATCCCACAACGGCTCGCATGCGGGTAGTGGCCGACGGTAAGCCGCTTACGAGCCTTGAGGGCATGCAGGAGCAGCTAGCCACGGGGTTCGACCAGGAGTGGTATTTCACGCTGGAGGGTGGGCATAGCTATAGCCTCGCCGTAGAATTTGCCGGGCGCGGTGCTAAGGACATTCTGGTGCTGACACGGGTAGCGGTAGAACGGCCTACCACGGCGAAGGGGGTAGAGCTGCACCTTATATCTGGCCCTGCCGATGGGGCTAATCTCGGGAAAGAGCGGTTTGATTTGATGCTTGTCAATAAGAGCTCGGAAGAACTGCGGAACTTGGTTGTGAAAGCCTATCGTGGCGAGAAGTGGGTTGCATCACTTCCCGTTCCATCACTCAAAGGTATGGGCAGCCTTCCCCTGAGTATGCTGGTGGATGTGGGGACTGCGCAAGCGCGTGGAGAGCTGATCCCGCTCCGGTTCACCTGTATGGCAGATCCGCAGAATCCTAGAGCCAACGCCACGGTTAGCCACACCGTCAACAGCATGGGGCGCGTGGTGCCGATGGGGAGTTCGGTGATGGACAATACGCCGCTCGGGCCTGTGGTTACCGCCCCCCAACGGCGGGTGAGGGTTACCAACGCCATCACCTTTACCGATAATGGGGGTGCATTGCAGAACTACTCTGACAACCAAGGATCTACCATAAAGTTT
>JABCOB020000234.1 GCA_013333835.2 Bacteroidia bacterium | reverse complement strand
GAAATCCGAGGGTGCAGCGGCGCAGGTAGGGCGATGGTAGGGCGAAGGTAGGGGGGATGGCCGTTAATAGGCCGACCGTGAGGCTCCTGTCGTTAAGAACCTAGCACCCCAAGCGAGTTCCCTCACATCAAGGTCTCCGTCGGGCCTTTTTATTCCAGCCCATTCAACAGTCTCACTATCGCCCTGCCCACAGCCCACGCGAGGTTCACGGGTACCGCATTGCCCACCTGCTTGTACTGCGAGGCCAGCGAACCGCAGAATTGCCATTCGTCGGGGAAGGTCTGCACCCTAGCGTACTCTCGCACCGTGAGAGGCCGGGTTTCTGTAGGGTGGCATCGTTCGGTCTGCTTCTGCGCGGGTGCGCACACCAGGGTTAGGCTCGGCTCATCGAGTGATAGCCGCCGTGCCATCCCGGTTTTCCCCCCGGGGCGGCCATAGCTCGTCCCTAGGTATTCCTGCTGCACGGCTACCGGTAAGTCTCGCCAATAGCCGCCCATGGGCACCTGCGCGAGCACCGCCGCCTTGCGCGCATTATAGCCAACCCCTGGTGATGCGGGCGTATTTGTGGGGTAAAGCTCCCCAGCATACAGCGCGTCGCGCATGGTGAGTACCCTGTGGTAGGGCGTTGGCCAGTGGAACTGCGCTCGTTGCGCGAGGTCGTTCCTTATGGCGATGAGGATGAGCCTCTCTCGCTTTTGCGGTACACGGTAGAGTAATGCCTGCAGCACCCGAGGTTCTACTAGCGTGTAGCCCAGCTTGTCAATTTCGTTTCGTATGGTGGCCAATGTTCTTCCGGCATCGTGCGCAGCTAGCCCGCGGACGTTCTCAGCCAAAAGCACCCGTGGTTGAATCTCTTCCACAGCACGGGCAAGCTCAAAGAATAGCGTACCCCTTGTATCGCCGAATCCTCCCTGCTTGCCTGCGTATGAGAAGGGTTGGCACGGGAATCCACCGGCTAGCAGGTCCACCTTTCCTCGCAGATGCTTGAAGTCCAACCCATGCACATCGCCCGCTTTCACAGGCCAGCGGGGTCTATTCAGTTGTAGGGTTCTACAGGCCATCTCGTCCACCTCATTCAGCAGCACATGGGTGAAGCCCGCCTTTTCTAGCCCGAGGGCCAATCCCCCTGCACCGCTGAACAGCTCTACCGAAGTGTATTCTCTTACGGGGAGAGTGCCCATCTCCTCCTCCCATCCCGCCCCCATCATCTCCCGTATTTCGGGTATCGACACCAGAGTGCATGTGGGGAAATGGGTGGCGCCATCCTTGCCCGCCACAGGGTCGTACTTCCCCTTTTCTGCCCATAGCTCGGCGGTGCGCTTGGAGATCTGGAGAATGTCTGCAAGGATTGATGCCGAGATTTCCAAGGGGCAGGAGCTGTTGCCCACCGAATCCATAAATTCATGCGTTGAGACCCCTGCAAAAGGATCGCATACGTTCCATTTGCCGAGGCATATCGTTACCCTTCATTTTAGTAAAGGGTTTTAATCAATCGCTTACAGTTATCGGAGACCGTAGCTCTGCCGCATGCTGCATTGTTTAAGCGGGCTTTACAAAGGTCTCGCCTTGAAGCACTCCGATATTTAAAATGCCGTAATCCCGGTGATTTACCCTGGGGTAGAGGAACTGTTACAACTCTATCTTCCTGATAGCCATATTCCTAACCGTTATTGGAAGGGGTGGAGCTGGCGTAGCGAGTACCCTTTTTCTTGGGGAGTGCCGGTATCCCGTAGGGGGCTGCGATCAAGCGTCCTTTACTTCCCCCTCAGTACCCTACCCGTTGCGCTCGCCTCGCAGGCCATCACTTGCTCTGGCGTACCCTGCACCACCACTTTCCCGCCATGCTCTCCGCCCCCAGGGCCCATGTCTATCACCCAGTCGGCTCGCCGTATCACCTCCAGATTGTGCTCTATGATCAGCAGCGAGTGGCCGCGCTCGAGCAGCCTATCGAAAGCCCGCATCAGGCAGTCTATGTCGTGGAAATGCAGGCCCGTTGTAGGCTCATCGAAAGCGAAGAGAACCCAGGCGTTGAGCGGGATGTCGGCTATGAATGAAGCCAATTTCAGTCGTTGCGCCTCGCCTCCGCTAAGCGTGCTGGTGGGCTGCCCCAGCGCCACGTACCCCAAGCCCACATCGTCGAGTATCGCGAGCCGATCTGCTGTGCGTTGAGCCTCCCGATTCTCCGTGTCGCCCCGGAAAAATTCTACCGCATCGTGCACGGTCATCTTTAGGATTGCGTCGATGTTCTTGCCCCGGTAGGTCACGTCGAGCATTTGGGGTTGGTAGCGGGTGCCGTGGCATTCCTCGCACTCCACCTCAATATCGGCCATGAATTGCATCTCCACCAGTACCCGACCAGTGCCCTCGCAGGTCTCGCAGCGCCCCCCGGGGGAGTTGAATGAGAAATGCAGCGCCGTGATACCCAGGGTCTGCGCGAGGGGTTGCTTAGCCAGCAGCTCGCGGATAGGGTCAAAGGCTTTGATATAGGTAACCGGGGTAGAACGTAATGAGCGCTGCAGCGGATTTTGGTCTACAAATTCCACACCGTGGAGCTTCTCAAAGGGCAGCTCCAGCTCATGGTAGTATTGGCGTGCCGGCTTGCCGCCCTCGGTGTAGGCGCTCACACCTGGCACTATGGCCTCTCGTACCAGGCTCGATTTTCCAGACCCACTCACGCCCGTCACCACTGTGAGCGTCTGTAGCGGGAAGGTAATGTCTACATTCTGCAGGTTGTTTACAAAAATACCCTGCATTTTTACCCATTCTTTGCCCGTGCGCCGTTTAATGGGGGCGAGTTGCTTCCTATCGCCAAATAGGTACTGCCCCGTAAGGCTCTCTGGGCAATGGGCTATGCCCTCTACTGGGCCTGTGTATACCAGGTGTCCGCCTTGCGAACCCGCCTCGGGCCCGAGGTCGATCAGCACGTCGGCTGCACGCATAATCTCCTCGTCGTGCTCCACCACCACCACGGTATTGCCGAGGTCGCGCAGACGCTGTAGTATGGCAATAAGCCGCACGGTGTCTACAGAGTGCAGGCCCACGCTCGGCTCGTCGAGAATGTAGAGCGAGCCTACCAGCGAACTCCCGAGCGAGGTGGCAAGGTTGATGCGCTGCGTTTCACCGCCCGAAAGGGTATTCGCCGCCCGGTTCAGGGTGAGGTAGCCCAACCCTACAGCAATCAGATAGGCCAGGCGCGTACGTATCTCGTAGAGCAGCCTATCGGCCACCTGCTGATCATGCGTATCGAGGGTTAGCGACTGGAAAAAGTCGAAGAGGCGATCTAGGGGCATCTCTACCAGCTCGTTAATCCCCTTTCCCCCCACCTTTATCCACGTAGCCTCTACGCGGAGCCGTGTGCCATGGCAGTTGGCGCAAGTAGTTTTCCCGCTGTAGCGAGCCTGTAGTACCCGGTACTGGATTTTGTACGATTGGCTGCTCACCTCCTTGAAGAAGTCGTTGATTCCCCATAGCCCTGGGGCGCCGTTCCATAGCATATCCTTCTCTTGCGGCGTAAGCTGGTAGTATGGGCGATGGATGGGAAACCCCAACGGTGCGGCCTTAGCTATGAATTCTTGGCGTATTTTCCCCATCTCCTTGCCTCGCCAGCATGCTACAGCATCGTCGAACACCGAGCGGCTCTGGTCTGGAATCACTAGAGCCTCATCTATCCCTATCGTTTTCCCGTAGCCCTCGCACTCAGGGCAAGCGCCAATCGGGCTGTTGTAGCTGAAGAGGGCTGGTGTTGGCTGCTGGAACTCCAACCCATCGGCCTCTAGGCGCATGGTAAAATGGCGGATCGTCCAATCTCCATTCTCGCCCTCTACCCATACATCGCACTCCTCACGGCCTTGCTGGTAGGCTGTTTCTACCGAATCGCCGCAGTGCGCTAGGAACTCGGCATCGCCCGTGGGGGCAAAGCGGTCTATAAGCAGGTTCAGGTTCTTCTTGGTCGCGAGCGATTGGCGCCGGTCCGGCTCGGTAAAGGAAAGCACCTTCCCCTCCAGCAGCAAGCGGCTGTAGCCCTCGCGCGCCAGTAGCTCCAGAATCACTAGCCGCTCGTTCTTATTCTTTGCCACTATGGGTGTAGTGAGCATCACGCGCTTACCCTGCTGCGTGGCTATGAAGTCCACCACATCCTGCACGGTCTGCGGGCGAACCTCGCATCCGCTTACCGGTGAGATTATCTTCCCCGCACGGGCGTACAGGAGCCGGAGATAATCATAGATCTCCGAGGTGGTGCCCACCGTACTCCGCGGATTGGCATTGCTCACCCTCTGGGCTATCACTATGGCGGGTGGTACGCCCGTTATGGCATCGGCATCGGGCTTGGGCATGCGTCCTAGGAACTGGCGTGCGTAGGCCGACAGGCTCTGCACATAGCGCCGCTGCCCCTCGGCGTAAAGCGTGTCGAACGCCAAACTCGATTTCCCCGATCCGCTTAGCCCTGTGACTACTACGAACTTCCCTCGCGGGATGTCTAGCGAGATATCCTTGAGATTATTCACCCGGACTCCCCGTAGCTCTATTGCGCCCTGCTCCATTTAGATATGATCTATTAGCAGGCAAAGGTAGCAAAAATCGTTTCCATTGCCATTCTGCGGTTGCCATGCATGGAGCCCATAGCAGCAGAGGAACAGGGCGCAGGAGCTTTGGCCATCGCAGAATATTGAGATCCGCCTACCCCTAAAAAACTGATTTTACAGCTCAAACCACGGTATAGTTCCTAAACAGATACATATCAACCAATTACAAGAAACGTGTACCCAAATTCGCCATTTTGGGTACACGCCGAGCAGGATATGTACCCAAAAACGCGTTTTTGGGTACACTTAGGAGAAGTTTTGCTAACTTGATAAGCTACAAGAATTACGATAAAATGTTGTTTATAAAGAATTTACGATTAAGTTAACATTATTCGAACGATAGGCACTCACTGTGTGAGAGACCTCTGCATTGGAGGCTGATACGGAGAAAACCGTGCGAACCTAGCCACATCTATGCCTCCTCAGTGTTTGATAGCTTGTTTGCCGAATACCAAAAAGGCGCATACCCAAGAGGGGTATGCGCCTTTTCCACAGCGTCTTGTCTCATATCCGTATATCCTTCACATTCAGCTGCCATGTAGATACACCGCGGTAGTAGTTGCTCTCCACGGTACAGCAGATGCTGAAGGGCTTATACCTGATAGCCTGGGCGTACTCCGCAAGGTTGAACGCTACAGCAGGAAAGGCCCTTCCGTGCGGCTTCTGCCGGGCTACAAAGCGCATGTGATGCCCACTTTGCCCAAGGGGGCGAACGTAGGGATCTGGTTGCAAGCCATGAATCGAGAACACTGGCATTGGGTTATCAGGCCCGTAGGGGTCGAATTGCGCAAGGATTCGCAGAAAACGATCATCCAGTTCCTCGAGATCGACATCTGCATCAATGTGTATTTTGGGGCAGAGCTGATCCTCTGTGATAGTGCTGGCCACAGCCTCCTCAAATCTCTGGGCGAAAATCTCCACATTGGCGCGCGGCATAGTGAGCCCAGCAGCATACCGATGCCCGCCAAACCCATTGAGAAGGTCGGCGCATTGCTCTATGGCGGCATAGAGGTTGAACCCCTCCACAGACCGTGCCGAGCCGCTCACATCCATGCCGTTCCCGGTGAGGACTATGGTGGGCTTATAGTAGGTTTCCACCAAGCGGCTGGCTACTATACCCACAACGCCCTTGTGCCACAGCGGATTGTATACCACTGTAGCCTTCCTGAGCTGTGGGTTAGGCTGGGCAGCCACCATGCTTATGGCCTCTCGGGTAATCTGCAGGTCTGCCGCCTGGCGCTGCTGGTTGCGTGCGTCTAGGTGCTCTACTGCCAGCAGCGCCTCCTGCCCATTGCGAGCCGCGAGCAGAGCTACAGCACCGCCCCCATTCTCCATGCGTCCAGCTGCATTAATACGGGGCGCAAGCTTGAAAACCACATCGGTTGCCGTGAGGGGCTGTTCTTTTGGGAATCCTACTTTTTGCCGAAGGGCTGCTAATCCTGGGCTAGGACTGCTATTGAGCCGCTCGAGTCCAAAGTGGGTTAGCACGCGATTCTCCCCCCGCATCTGCACAATATCGGCAGCCGTGCTTACCGCCACCAGGTCGAGGTAGCGATACACGCTCTCCAGCGGAAGTCCCTCGCGCATTGCGTAGGCTTGCAGGAGTTTAAATCCCACCCCACAGCCAGAGAGTTCCTTAAAGGGATAGTGGCAATCTCCCCGCTTTGGGTCGATAACCGCCAGCGTCTGCGGGAGGACATCCCCGGGCAGATGGTGGTCGCAGATGATAAACTCTACCCCGAGCGATGTGGCGAGTTCCATCTGTTCCACAGCTTTAATCCCGCAGTCCAGGGCAATCACTAGCCGAAACCCATTTTCAGCAGCGTAGCGCACGCCGCGCGTTGAAATACCATAGCCCTCCAGCTGACGGTCGGGGATATAGTAGTCTGTGGCTACGCCCAAGTCGCGCAGAAAGCTGTACACCAAGGCCACAGAGGTTGTGCCGTCCACATCGTAATCCCCATACACCAGTATGGATTCTCCCTCCCGAATCGCCTCCTGCAGTCGGATTACAGCCCGCTCCATATCGCGCAGCTGGTAGGGATCATGCAGCATGGCCAACGAAGGGCGGAAAAAGGCGTATGCCTCGTCAAAGGTCGTTACGCCTCGTTGCGCTAGCAGCTTGGCAACCAGTGGGCTAACGTTCAGCTCCTGCCGAAGGCGCTGTTCTACCCAGGCCAATTCTTCCTGGTGAGCCTCTTCCCAGATTCTAGGTTGCACGGTTAGATGGATTGGAATTGTGAGACCCCTGCAAAGGAATCGCTTGCGCAGCATTTGTAGGGGAGTTCTTTTAACTGAAAGAATTTTAATCGGTCACTTTAACCTTTATCTGAGGCCGTAGTGCTGTAGTGTGCCGCATAGTTTAAACTGTGGGGTGCGAACCTGCTGAAAAAGATCCGATCTTGATATTCAAGACCTGCGCAAGCCTCTGGCTTAACAGGCCATCTACCTCTGCGAATGGTGGCGCATTCCCCAGCTCTTGAGCCATACTAGTGACGCCTCGCGAGGTAAATCCGCAGGGGTTGATTCGGGTAAAATAGCCGAGATCTGTGTGTACATTCAGTGCAAATCCATGCGTGGTAATGCCCTGATTCACATGCACCCCCACTGCGCATATTTTCCGTAGAGGCCTAGCACCTTTCGGCTCTAGCCAAACTCCTGGGGCATCTGCCAGGCGGATAGTGGCAATGGCATAGGCCGATAGCGTGAGCATTACGGCAGACTCTAGGGCTTCTATATAGCCCTTTACCCCTAGCCCCAGCCGGTGAAGGTCGAGGATTGGGTAGCCTAGGAGCTGCCCTGGCCCGTGGTAGGTGATATCGCCGCCCCGGTCAGTGCGCACGAGGCTGATACCATCGCGTTCAAGTGCCTGCTTGGTTACTAACAGATTGGATATTTTCCCGTGTACCCCCAGGGTGTAGACATGCCCAACCTCCCCGTGAAGGTAGCACCCGACTCTAGAATTATCGGGGTCGGTACGCCAACTAAGCACACGGTCGGCCAGCTGGCTCTGCTGTCGTTGCCCCTCCCCATAGTCTGGCGGCATGGGGTAAGAGAGTACTGAGAATGGCTCCACTACTCCGCCTCCGTTTTAGTAGCCACTCCGCAAGCCTCTAGCGCCCGCTCTGCATGGAACGAGGAACGTACCAACGGGCCAGATTCCACGTAGGCGAACCCGAGGCTGCGGGCTAGCTGCCCAAGCGCGTTGAACTCCTCGGGGGTGTAGTAGCGGAGCACCGGGAGGTTCTCACGCCGCGGTTGTAGGTACTGACCTATGGTGAGGTATTGCACCCCGGCCGACAGCATATCGCGCAGGGTCTGTTCTACCTCCGCTTCCCGTTCCCCGAGCCCTAGCATTAGCCCGCTCTTGGTGCGGTATCCGCTTTGTGATATGCGCTCCAGCACCCCGAGGCTGTAGCGATATTTAGCCCGAGAGCGCACGGTGGGGGTTAGGCGTTCCACCGTCTCCACATTGTGGGCTGCCACATCGGGGGCTGCCGCCAGCACACGCGTAAGGGCCGTTGGCTTACCCATGAAATCTGGGAGTAGAACCTCTATCGTAGTGGCAGGATTTAGCTCCCGAACCGTGGCTATGGTTTCAACCCAGATAGCAGCCCCTCCATCGGGCAGGTCGTCCCTATCCACTGAAGTTATCACAGCGTGGCGTAGCCCCATAAGGCGTATAGAGGTGGCCAATCGCAGGGGCTCATTGGTATCTGGTGGCAAGGGATGCCCGCTTGCGGTGGCGCAGAATCGACACTGGCGGGTGCATACATTGCCGAGAATCATGAATGAGGCCGTCCCGCTGGTCCAGCATTCGCCCTGGTTTGGGCATCGCCCGCTACTGCAGATAGTGTGCAGGCCGTACCCCTGTATAGTCTGGCTTACACCAGAGTAGGTTTGCCCACCACCCAAACGGATCTTGAGCCATGCGGGCTTCCTAGGGAGCTCGCTACGGGGTACACT
>JABCOB020000233.1 GCA_013333835.2 Bacteroidia bacterium | reverse complement strand
CTCAGGCTTGCAATACCGCTTTGCCGATACAGCAGGACTGCGAGATACCGAAGACCCTGTGGAGATAATGGGGATAGCCAGAACCCTAGAACACGCCAAGAGGGCAAAGCTACTCCTGGTACTGGTAGATGCCAGCAGTCCAGAGGCACAGCGTGTGGCCCTAGAACTCTTCCACGAGCTTGATGGCAATGCCCGAAAGGCCCTGCTGCTCACGAAGGCCGATAGGGTACCAGACAGTGCCCTCGGGGAACTGAGGAATAGGCTGGTAGGGAAGCTTGGGGATGTGCCTGTGCTGCTATGGAGTTCTGTATCGCAGGGTGGCGATGCAGAGCTAAAGGGGCTTTTGGACAGGATAGCCACCGAGACGCTGCCCGAGGCGGAGGAGGTAGTGGTAACCAACCTCAGGCACTACCAGGCACTGGCAGAATCTGATGGCGAGCTTACCCGGCTGCTGGCGGGCTTGCAGAGCGGGCTGTCGCAAGAGCTGTTAGCCTTCCACCTCCGCAGGGTGATAGCGCACCTAGGGGCAATCACCGGGGAGATAGGGGTGGAGGATATCTTGGGGAACATATTCCAGAATTTCTGCATCGGGAAATAGAGGAACTCCTCGCAGGGTGCTACCGCATTAGCTCGCGTTTTAGCCAGGCGGCTAGCACGGGGTCAGGTATGGTTACCTGGCCCTTTTCTATTTCTATGAGTTCCTTCTTGAGGAGGGCCCGTTTTATGATGCTCACATTGGCCGATGAACCGAGTTGGTATTTTTGCAGGGTTTCACGGGTGGTGAGTTCCCTGCGCACACCACCGAGCAGCGCGCGGAGGAGGTTTATCTGGTAGGTGGTGAGGCTCTCGGTCTGCTTCTCGAACAGGGGGGTATTCTGCTCTATGAGATCTTGGTAGCCATCATCAAAGTTCTGAGCAGTAGCCGATTCGTCAGTATGAACCCACACCAGCCACGCCAGCTGCTGGACGTATGACGAGTGGTTGTCTACCGCCTTGCAGATCTGCTCGGCCAGCATCTTGGAGATCTGCTTTCCCGTGGCGGAGAATCGGTTGCAGATGTACTCCACCCACTCGGAGGTCGCAATTTTCGGGAGGTGTATAGTATCGCCAAACTTGTAGAATGGCAGGCTTCTCCTCTCAAAGAGCTCATCCATCAGGTGCTTTTTGCTCCCGAACAGGCAGTATGATACCGACTGCTGCAGCTGCCACACGCTCCGCAACCGTTTCTGGAAGGTCTTGGAATCCTTGAACTCGCCGATTTGCAGAAATTCATCGATGCACACCACAATGCGGCATCCTTTCTTCAGGGCAATCTTCTCGGGCAGTTGCAGGATCTCGTCAATGTCATCGCTCTTGGGGTTGAGTTCGAGCGAAAGGGAGAAGTCAGACATCGGGTCTGGCCCTAGCGAGATCTTGGGACTGATACGGGCGAGGAATAGCTTGGCATTCTCCACCCACTCCTCCCATCGAGATGATGTTTGCCGGAGTACCGCCTCGGCGAACGTATCGTAAAAGGCCTGCTCGCTCCGGCATGGGAATATGTCGAGGTAAACAATCTTCAGGTCGCTAGATTGCGCTAGCTGGCATACCCTCTGCACCAATGATGTCTTGCCCCAACGGCGGGGAGAAATCAGAATGGTGTTGATGCCGTGCTGGAAGTTGGACAGTAGGCGAGCCGTCTCCCGCTCCCTATCAGTGAAGTTATCCCCCGAGGCTGCTACCCCGAATATGAAAGGTTTACCCGCCATGCCCTAGCCGTTGATGGTGCCGTGCAAAGGTAGGTAATAATTCTGTTACTAATGGAATTATTACCCTAGGGTATTGCCGCAAGCGTAATGTCTGCACGGGCACTTACCGCCCTACGAAGGCCATATGCCCAGGGATATCGCCCGTTTGTACGCGCCATTTCAGCCTTCCCTGGCGGTTGTAGCAGAATAGCTCGCCGCTCTGCTTGTAGTCCTTGGCATCGGCTATGAGGATGTCGCCCGTCTCTGGATTCACCGCCAGCCCGTAGGGGGCTACGATTTCGCTCTCTGTACCATCGGTTATGAAGCTCTCACCCAGGGGTGCGATGCCCTTCACGTTCAGCATGCCGTAGCTTATGGTTGTGCTCTTGGTGTCGTTGCTGTATACCGCGCTGTAGTAGAGGAGCGTATCGCCACCCGGGGTGAAGGTGCAGCCTGATAGCGGGAGTTGCAGGGAGTCGGTTACTTGGTAGCCATGCCCATTTTGGGTGGCTATTCGCACATCGGGGGCTATGGTGGCGTAGTTGCCCTGAGAGGTTATCCACAGCTTGCCGTATTTGTCTTTAAGCACCTTGGAGGGGTTAGTGCCCACAGTAAATTCGCCCTCTAGGCTCATGGTGCTAAGCCTAACCACCGATACCGTATTGCTGTAGTTTGGGCTTTGGTAGCCGCCGCTATTGGCTACGTAGAGGAGGTCGTCCACAATGGCAAAACCCTCTGGCTGGTAGCCTACCTCGCAGGTGCGGATTACCTGTAGGGTAGCGGTGTCCAGCTCGTAGATAGCCCCTTTCTGGTCTTTTTGGAAAGCCCGGGCAACGTAGCTGCTTACGTAGGCCTTGCCGCCTGAAAAGCCGATGTAGCGACAGTTAGGTATATCCACCTGGCCAATTCGCTTGGCGGTTCGCTTATCCAGCACCTCCACCTTGTGCGAGGAGTTGATTACCAAGTAGAGACGGCCACCGTAGATCTGCGCATCGTTACCCACATCGCCCAGCTCCTTCACCGCCTCGGGGTTGCGCTCTGCGTAGATGTTACGGGTGTATTTCCCCAGGGTGAAGTCTAGGTAGTCGAGCGAGGCCTTGTTGCTACCCCAAGCCCCCTCATTCAGCAGGTACATACCCACTATGCGGGCGTTCGGCTGCGGGGGAATAGGCAGCTTCTTCTCCTCGGGTGTGGGCTGCACCGGGTCTTTTCTACAGCCCGATAGGTAGACTGTTCCTAGTAGGAGCGCCGCGGTAAGGAGCAGTGTTCCCGCGCTGAAATGTATTCTGGCTATGGTCTTCATGGCAAAGAATATTTGGTTTGCTTGCCTATTTATTTTCACATCTCTACTCCAATCCGTACCCTGTAGTTCCGCCCGGGCATAGGGTAGTTCGCCACCACTTCGTAGGGCTGGTTGAGCAGGTTGCAGACCTCTAG
>JABCOB020000232.1 GCA_013333835.2 Bacteroidia bacterium | reverse complement strand
TCTGGTACGGTGCGCGCTCCAAGCGCGAGATCTTCTACGAGGAGGACTTTGAGGCCATAGCCCGTGAGTTCCCGAATTTCACCTTTACCATCGCACTCTCCGATGCGCAGCCAGAAGACAACTGGACGGGGGCTAAGGGATTCATCCATCAGGTGATATATGATCAGTACCTCAGCAAGCATGACGCCCCAGAAGATATCGAGTACTACCTCTGCGGGCCACCACCCATGACGGCTGCGGTGAACAAGATGCTCTACAACCTTGGGGTAGAGGAGAATATGATTCATTACGATAACTTCGGGGGATAGGAAGAGGGGAAAGGATAGCCCTCTCTTTCTAGCCAATAGGGGCTTCCGTTGATTTCATATCTGCGGAAGCCCTTCTTTTTTTAAGGTAAAAAAGAGGTCTCCACTACGAATCTTTTTTGGGAAAGCTGGAATAATCTATACTGATTTATCGACCTTTTGAATAGTCAAAGGACTCGATTCAACTGCATAGTCATTGGAGGTAAATTCACAGGGAAAACAAAAGAACATGAGCGTTACATTTAGCATCCCAAACAAGCGGAAATGGTTTTTATATGAGCCAGTATTAACAGTGAGAAAGTGTTTAGAACTGAACGAAGGGCTCATACGGTTCGATTTTGATCCCACTGACAAAAATTTCAGTTTCAACCAATTTCTCTACGCTAAGCTGTCTGATAAAGAGCCGTATCCACTGCTGGGAATAGATGGGGTAAGTGGCCGTGGTATGGAAGTGAGTTATGATAACCAACGCAAAGCGTATGGTGTGAGAATTGAGACTCCAGCCACGGTAAAAGACTGGGAGATTGCCATTACATTCATTAAAATATTGGCAGGCAAACTCGGCTCGGAGATCATTCATGAGGACGGCACGGTGTTCACAGTAGGCACAATTGACGATTTCGATTTCAGGCAAGATATTAAATTTGGGCTTCGCTGTTTATCCGAGAAAAGTGAGAATGACGCCCCCATACTCATCTTCGGTGTGACTCGGCCAGTGGCAATAGATGGCAAGCTGGGTACCCAACTACTGAGTGCGGATAGCCCTTTTGAGGCTTTCGACGAACTGATGAAGAAAACTCAGTATTCTGATGCTCGGCCAGCACGGCTGTCGTTTTACAAACAGGAGGATTCCGATGCCCTCCTCGGGGTCTATATGCTGGTGGAAGACACCCCGACCATCCTACCCTATAAGCCTTTTGTGGAGTTTGGTTACCAGTCGATTAGGAATTTTGATGTAGCGGGGTGGTATGTAGCGCTGATGGCTCGTAAGGCCGCGCAAGATACAAAGTCATACCGTAGTATAGGCCAGCTCGCCTTTGAAGATTTCATTGCGAAGCTTCCTGAAAGTAAATACGAATTTCTCGATGCGCTGTACATTCGCGTAGAGGCGTTGAGCAAAGCGGATTTAGAGATGCTACGCTTTGCACCCTGGTAGTGATTGGCGGGGTTATAGGGAGGGTTAGCTGCAAACCGAAATGTTGCGGAAATCAATCCGCCCGCTCAGCAAAACCAGTTTAAACGAGAGGATACGCCGCCTTGCAAGCGTTTTCGATAAATGTAATCTGTTGATTATGATATTTTTAAATCGATAATGGAGAAGAATCCTTAGCAGATAGAATTTGTAAGAGACTTTAGCTAAGGTCGCTCCGTAACCACGGATAACCTCCTGGCTACTCAGACTACTGCTGGGCTTTCAACCCTAAGCCTCCGCGTCGCTCTTGCCTTTGGTACTACCAGGCTTTGCCGCCCACAGAGGGATTTATACCCAATTGCACTGCGCGGATTCTCCTGTCCAATGGGAGGCCCTATGCGCCGCAGTACGGTTCACCGGCTCGATCTGCTGCTACCCCTATGCTATGCCGCCCGCGATACAGCATCGCGGACGGCTTTTTTGTGCACAGCAAAGGTTGGCCAATCCCACGTATTTTCTACACCCATCGGGCGCGCAATGCGGGCCAGTGCCAAACCCTTCTAAACGACGCGGTACGCCGTATTGCTACTATGGGGTATGCGATCTAAATTGTTGCCCTGCTGCTGAATAGGGGTGGGAGCGTGGCGGCCCCTTCGCCACGTTCCAGCGGGCGTTGCCCCTATGTAGTGGGCGTATCCTCCACCTACCTGCTCCGTACCTTCGCCCTACCATCGCCCTACCTGGGCCGCTTCATGTTCGGATTTAGCTAGCGAAACCCGAACATGAAGCCGCCCAGGTAGGGCGATGGTACGGCGGAGGGTGGGGGATGAGGGCAATATAGCCCCTTCGCGACACGGGATTTTGCGAATGGCCCACCCCCTCCAGATCACCCACTTCTACGCAATATGCGCATACGTACCTGGCTGGAGGTGGCGTATAGCGGCCATGGTCTGTTCAGCCGCGTTTTGTCTAAAAATTCTTACCTTTGCGGTATGAAACGGCAGAAATCAGTATTGAGAGCTTTAGGCATAGGGTTTGGGGTCTTCGTCCTCCTGGTGGGGATGCGGGCGCTCGGTGCAAATTATGGAAAGGTTAAACCAATGGAGAATCGGGAAGTTGCCACGTTTGGCATGGGGTGTTTTTGGTGCTCGGAGGCCATATTCAGCCGGATTGATGGGGTGCTAAAGGTGCAATCTGGCTTTAGCGGGGGCACGGTGCCCAACCCCAGCTATCGGTTGGTATGCGAGGGGAATACTGGGCATGCCGAGGTGGTGCAGATAGAGTTTGACCCCACCAAAGTCCAGTACGCCGAGCTGTTGAAGGTCTTCTTCACCATGCACGATCCCACTACGCTCAACCGCCAGGGGGCTGATGTGGGCACGCAGTACCGCTCGGTGATATTTACCCACAGCCCAGAGCAGAAAAGGCTGGCCAATGAGGCGATAGCGCAGCTCACAAAGGAGGGGGTATATAGCAGTAAAATTGTTACGCAGGTGGTTGATTTCCAAGCCTTCTACCCAGCGGAGAATTACCATGATGACTACTTTGCGCGGAACTCTGGCGAGGGGTACTGCCGGCTGGTGATCCAGCCCAAGGTTGAGAAGTTTGAGAAGGCCTTCTCCAAGCTGCTGAAGAAGAAGTAGGGCGATGCGCCTTGCTAAGGCCTGCTGTTCCTAGGCTAGGAGAGTGATACCTCGCCTAGGATGCTAGTGGGTTGCTATGCGGTTCTGCGAATTTCTGCAAGGGGATAGTGTGTGTAATTTGAGTGCTATTCAATTTTAGCATTGCTAGGTTATGCTACGTTTTTTTCAGGCGTTACTTATCATTTCGGTGGCCATCGGGACGGGTCACCTCTTTGGCCAACAGCGCTATTTAAACATGGAGGATGCGGTACTCCAGCAGCGGAACCGCCTTTGGCCTGAAACGCTTCGCCAGTTCCAGTGGCGGCCTAACACCTCGATGTACAGCTATATGCGGCTGGACGACACGCTCCGCATAGTTGAGAGCAGCAGCGGGAAGCGTGTAGATGCCTTGAGCATAAAGGCGTTAAAGCATAGATTTGAGCGGCTTGGGGTGGAGGCCCCTTACAGCTGGCATGGGTACACTTGGATTAACGAACATTGGCTTCAGCTATGGTTTCCCGAGGGCGAGGTGCTGGTGAGTGCCGATGGTACGCAGGTAGAGATGGGGTGGAGAATTCCTGAGGGGGCTGATAATCTGCACGTGTCACCCCGAACCGTAGGAGCACAGGCCAGCAGGCCAGATGCCCCGCCCCAGCAGGAGTGGCTGCAGTACAATATTGGGCAACGCATAGAGCTCATAAACCGCAAGGGGGGGAGGCGCGTGGTAACGGCTGATACCGCCGTGGGGATAGTGAATGGGCGGGCTGTGCACCGCAACGAGTTTGGGTGCAACGACGGGATTTTCTGGAGCCCGAATGGTGAACGGTTGGCCTTCTACCGCATGGACGAAAGCATGGTGGCAGAGTACCCGCTGGTGGAGATTGGTGAGGGTATAGCCAAGGCCAAGCCGATACGCTACCCCATGGCGGGGAAGGCGAGCCACCATGTGACTATGGGGATCTACTCCGTGGCAGACGATAGGGTGGTATGGCTGCAGACGCAGGGGGCTGCTGACCATTACCTTACCAACCCTGCCTGGAGTCCCGATGGCGATTTCCTCTACCTCGCCGAGCTGAACCGTGGGCAAGATACCATGCGGCTCAACTGCTACGATGCCCGCACGGGCGCCTTCCGCCACGAGCTATTCCGCGAGACGAGCCCGCAGTACGTGGAGCCGCTGCATCCGCTTGAATTCGTGCCGGGCGGCAAAGGGCTATTCGTGTGGCAGAGCCAGCGCACGGGGCATAACCATCTGTACCTATACCAGGAGTCGGGCAAGCTCATTCGCGCGCTAACCGAGGGCGAGTGGGATGTGCTAGATACCCACGGTTTTGCGCCCGATGGGAAGCACTACTTCGTAACGGGTAATGCCGATAACACCATAGGGCGCGACCTCTACAGAATAGAGCTAAACAGCGGCAAGCGCACTCGCCTCACCAACCAGAAGGGGTATAACCAGGTGGTGGTAGATCTGGCAGGGAATCGCTTCGCCTCGTTTTGGACGGCGTTCAATAATCCTGGGGGGGTGTATATTGGCTCGTTGGATGGGGGGAAGATTCGCAAGCTGCTTGTGGCAAGGAATCCGCTCAGTGACTACCAGATGCCAGGGATTCGCCTGGTAACGCTAAAGGCTGCCGACGGTAAAACCGAGCT
>JABCOB020000231.1 GCA_013333835.2 Bacteroidia bacterium | reverse complement strand
GATCTCCCCGCCAATGCCGACTGTAGGGGCGGGGTCTTCGCAACGCGAAGATTCCCCCGCCCGATCCCCCCCCGCATGCGTGTTTCCTCCCATCCTCGAATGGCCGCCCATCGTCACCATTAATCGCGACGCGGCGCACCGCGTCGTTACCCTCCCATTCGCCGTTTCCCATCTATGCCCATCTGGGCGCAAATGGTGGTCGGTGCCGCGTTGTTATCCCATCGCCAACCCGCCTTGCGCATATGCCCATCCCCCTCAGCCATCAACGAAATGGGTGCGCCCGACAGGCGCACCCTTTTCTTTAGGTGGCATGGAAAGTATTAGCGTACCGCTATGGCCTCTATCTCCACCATGGCCCCTAGGGGCAACTTCACCACCCCGAAGGCTGCCCGGGCCGGTTTATCACCTGTGAAGTACTTGGCATACACCTCGTTCATCGGTACGAAGTTCGCCATATCGCTCAGTAGGCAGGTGGTTTTCACCACGTGGCTGTAGTCCAGCCCCGCCTCCTTGAGTATCGCCCCGATGTTCTTGAGCACCTGCTCGGTCTGCTCGGCGATGCCACCCTCTACGATCTTGCCCACCTTGGGATCTACAGGCACCTGCCCAGAGATGAAGAGTATACCGTTGGCCTCTATGGCCTGGCTGTAGGGCCCCACGGCTGCCGGGGCATTTGTTGTTGCTATTACGCTTTTCATGTTCGTGCTATTTAGTTTTCTCTAATCATTAAAGTGCTTAAGCCTCTAGTATATTCGCTATTGCTTGCTTAGGGTTATCGGACCCGAAAACAGCATTGCCCGCCACTAGGATATTGGCTCCAGCTTCCCAAAGCATGTTGGCATTGCTGGGGGTTATCCCTCCATCCACCTCTATGAGCGTGCTGTTGCCGTAGGATTGAATCATATTGGCCAGCTCGTGCACTTTTCGTGTGGAGTGCGGAATGTAGTGCTGTCCGCCAAAGCCGGGGTTCACGCTCATCACCAGCACTAGGTCGGCCTCCTGTAGGGAGTACTCCAGCACCTCGGGGGGCGTATGCGGATTGATGGCCACCCCGGCCTTCATCCCCAGCCGTCGGATTTCGCTAAGGGTGCGGTGCAGGTGGGGGCATACCTCGTAGTGCACGGTGAGATACTGTACACCCACCTCTGCGAAGCGGGCGAGGTACTTATCGGGTTCCACAATCATGAGGTGGGCGTCTAGCACCTTTTGGGTAAGAGCCCGCACCGCCTTTATGATGGGGAATCCGAACGAGATATTCGGCACGAATACGCCGTCCATCACATCGAGGTGAATCCACTCGGCTTGGCTCTCATTCAGCATCTGAACGGCTGCCCCGAGGTGGGCGAAGTCGGCAGATAGTAGCGAAGGGGCTACGATTCTAGTAGGCATAGATTTTTTTCCGTTTTGAGGTGTGTGTGGGTTTTACTTTTCCTCGTGGAGCCGTTTGGCCAACGCTTCCTCCACCGCGGAGCTTGCGAGCTCGTAGGGGAATCCTCGGCTGGCAGCAAGCCGAAGGAGCTTATTTCGTAGTACGCCCTCGCCATCATCGCTGGGCAATGCGCGTAGTTTGCTCTCCAGCAGCTTGTCGAGAAGGGCGCGCTGCTCCTCTACGTTTATCCCGTCTAGAGCCTCTGCTATGGCCCCATTGGGAATGCCCTGCTCTGCTAGCCCAGCCTGGATCTTCAGCGTGCCCCAGCCATTGAATCGGGCCTTGTCATTGGCGTAGGCCTTGGCATAGCGTCGTTCGTCTATGAAACCTTCACGTACTAGATGGGCTAGGATTTCCTTGACAGCGGCATTGGGCGCGCCATATTTTTCCACGAGGTAGCGCCGCACGGTTAGCCTGCACGCCTCCCGCTTGGCGCAGTAGGCCTCGGCTCGGGTCTGTAGCTGTTAGTAGGTCGGTTGCTCTGCAGTGCGCATGGTGGATATGCTATAGAGCTGCCGTTACGATTCGCTGTACAGCCTTGCCATCGATGTTTCCCCGTTCGCCTAGATGCCAGTTACGCGCCTCGAATCTCCTCCAGATTTTGCTCGCATCATCCAGCGTTATGCCGTAGTCGCGCAGCCTTATAGCGCCCATCATCTGCTGTAGGAACTGCTCTATCCGCGCTATAGTCGCGTTGGCGCGCTCTTCTGGGGTGCCTGCCGTGATGCCGAATACCCGTTCGCCGCACTGTACCAGTTTGCCCCGCTTGTACACCTGCTGGTCTCGCAGCAAGTGGGGCAGTACTATGGCTAGCGTCAGGGCGTGGTCGAGCCCGAACAGAGCCGTTATCTCATGCCCTATACGGTGGGTGGCCCAGTCGCTAGGCACCCCGCAGCCGATGAGTCCATTGAGCGCGAGCATTGCCGCCATGGCCAGGTTGGCTCGCAGATCTACATCGCTCGGGTCTGCCATGATGCGAGGCCCGATGTCCGCTAGCGTGCGGAGTAGCCCCTCGGCGAATTCATCCTGCACCATGGCCCCCACTGGGTAGGTGAGGTACTGCTCCACCACGTGTACAAAGGAGTCTACTACTCCGTTCGCCACCTGCCTCATGGGGAGCGAGAGCGTGTGGGCTGGGTCTACCACCGAGAATCGGGGGAATAGCAGGTCGCTGTGTAGCCCGAACTTCTCTTGCGTTTCGGCTTTAGAGACCACGGCGGCAGAGTTCATCTCCGAGCCAGTGGCCGATATTGTAAGCACCGCACCTAGCGGTAGGGCCGCCTGTACGGGATTCTCCTCGCGATGGCGGATTAGATCCCATTTGTCTTCGCCCGGGAAGCAGGCCGCGGCGGCTATGAACTTCGTCCCGTCTATCACCGAGCCACCGCCTACCGCGAGCAGGAAGTCGATACCCTCCCGCTCTATTATCGGGAGAGCCTTTATGAGCGTCTCGTAGTGCGGATTGGGCTCTATACCCCCGAATAGGACCACATGGCGTGCGCCTAGGGCTGTGCGAACCTCATTTAGCACCCCATTGCGCAGGACGCTACCGCCCCCGTAGGTTACCAGCACGCGGGCATCCGTAGGGATCTGCCCATCGATATTGGCCGTTTGCCCCTTGCCGAACAGGATACGCACGGGGTTGTATAGCACGAAATTCTCCATAACGCTCTGCGATCTCCAGCACCGCAAAGGTAGTGAATCCTCCCGAACTTTCCTAGTTTATGCGAACTCAGGGAAATTGCTTGCCACAGCCAGGGGCGCCACATCGCTCCATCAGTCGGTTATCTAATCGGTTGGTGCAAGGGTTCTTCTCTGGAGAATGGAGGGGGATTCTTGGATAATTCATAGACTCTCCCGATGGTGGCGCTAGAAATGTGGGAAGAATGAAGTTCCCATCAATTGACAGCTCTTGGTAGAGGATATACCGTCTAGGTTGATCAGAAGGCTAATCGTTCCCAGCAATGCCCCATGAAATGGGATACGCACTAGGCGTTGATCCATCTTCAACGCTAGGATAATTAGGGGTCAACCTCCTACCTTCGCCCTACCAACGAGCCACCTCCTTCGCTTCATGTTCG
>JABCOB020000230.1 GCA_013333835.2 Bacteroidia bacterium | reverse complement strand
GGCGGCCACATCCAGTGAGAACCCCCACACCTTGATTCGCCCGGCAATGTAGCCCAGCGCTATGATGATGAAGAGCGAGAAGACCTGGTAGGTTCGCAGGAAATCGACAATGGTATCCACAGGGTAGGCGTTGTTATATTGTTACAATCCGTGGGGTTGTTCTTCTCTACAGGGCGGCTACTATCTTCACGGCTAGCAGTAGCGCCACCATGGCTATGGGGTATACGGTGGCGTAGACCACGCTGGGGGTCTCGTCAAAGGCCATCGATTCGCACGCCGCCAATCCTGGGGTGCTGGTCATTCCCCCGGTGAGCACGCCGAAGAGTTCGAAGATGTTCACCCTGAAGAGCCAGGCGTTCAGCAGGACGGTGGTAACCATAGGCACAAGGGTGATGATAGCACCCACCACCAGGAGCGAGATGCCAGCCTCGCTAAGGGTGCGCACGAGGCTGGTGCCTGCAGAGGTTCCCACCCCGGCGAGGAAAAGCAGTAGCCCGAGCTGGCGAAGTAGGTTGTTGGCTGCGCCGGTCATTGTCCAGAGGATTGGCCCGGTCTTGCCCAGATTGCTCAGGACCAGGGCTGCTATGAGAACCCCACCCGTAAGCCCTAGGCTCACGCTGAATGAGTGCCCTACAGACATATGCACATTGCCGAGCAGAATCCCCAGCACTATCCCTAGGGCAATGGGGAAGAAATCGGTATCGCTCAGCACCTTGGCGTTATTGCCGAAGATGCCCTTTAGCTTCTCAAGCTCGCTATCGTGGCAGGTTACCGTTACCTTATCGCCAAAACGGAAGGAGAAGTGGGGCGAGGGCGACATGTCGATACCGCTACGCCGAACCCTGGTTACCAAGAGGTTACTCCCGTACTCCATGCGCACCTGCGAGAGCGTGTGGTTCACTATGGCCTTGTTGGTTACCAGCAGGCCTACAGCGTGGTATCCGTGGCTTAGCGAGAGTTCGCTCTCCACTACTGGCCCCACCAGCAGCTTCACGCTCTCCAGCGCCTCCGGTGTGCCCACAGCCCGGATAATATCGCCCTCCTCCAGCACCGTCTCAGGCGTGGGGGGGGCCACATCCTTGCCATGCTGCACACGGCTCACGGTAGCCCCCGTCATGTCTCGCAGCCGAATCTCAGAGAGCTTTTTCCCGAACACTGGGGCGTTGGCAACCCGGAAGGCCAAGTAGCGGATGGAGTGGTCTTGCCCCTTGGCGCTAGAGGCCTCGTGCACCTCCTTCAGGTTGATCCGCAGTAGCTTGGGCAGCAGCTTCACGAAGAGTATCACCCCAATGACCCCGAACGGGTAGGCGATTCCATAGCCTATGGAGGCCAGCGGCGAACCGGTAGACTCTATGGCCACCGAGAGCCCTGGTGTGCTGGTGAGTGCCCCGCAGAGAATGCCAGCTAGGATTTCGGCTGGCAGCCCAAAGGCGTATTTCAGCACCACGGAAGTAACCAGCGATACCATCACCAGCAGGAAGGCTAGCACCACGTATTTCCGCCCTCTCGACTTGAAGGAATCGAAGAACCCAGGGCCTGCCTGCAAACCCACCGTGAATATGAACAGCACCAGCCCCATGGTTTGCAGCACGGGCGATACCACAATCCCGTAGTGCCCGAACAGCAGCGCTACGAATATGACGGCGGCCACGTCAAAGGAGAAACCCTTGATGTTGATCTTCCCCACCACAAAGCCGATGGCGATGATGATGAACAGGGCAAAGATCGGCGTTTCGCGCAGATACGTCAGTATTGCTTCCACGGCCCTAGCGGATTGTATTGATGCGGCAAAGGTAAAACAAATTTCCCAGAACCATTAGCTAATCCTGTGTATGCTTTGCCCACCGAAGTGCGATGTCCCCTCCAGAGTGTGGGAATGTTGAAAAAACGGGCTAATCCTAAATGTTGTTCTGTTCCAAATGTAACGGGCAGCACCTGGCAATAGCTGAAGGTCTCCATTGCCATTAGCAAAAGGCAGAGCCGTAGGGATTTCCTACGGCTCTGCCTTTCATTATTTCAAGAACTTCTCCTCCACCTTAGGCCAGGGGCTGCTGGCCTTTACCCGGTCGGCCTCCTGCAGCAGTACCTCTACGGCCTTCTCCAGCTGGCTGTCGTGCCCACGCTCTAGGCGTTGGTAGTCCATCCACACCTCGTAGTCGGGTTCTAGCTGCTGGTTCTCCAGGTAGTGGCCCGTGCTATCCACATAGCCCACTATGGGTATGCCGAAGTAGAGCGTTGGATCTACCAGGGTTTCCCACCACACCGAGGTCATGGTGCCAGGCACTGGACGCCCCACCAGCTTGCCGATGCCCATCGTCTTGTAGACCCAGGGAGTGCCATGCGCATTGCTGTAGTTGGCCTCGGCCACCAGCATCACGCTAGGTTTCTTCCAGCGTTTGCGGGGCTGCTCAGATACTAGATGCTCACGGGGCACTTGGTCTAGGTACTTCTTGCCGCTGAAGAGGACTTCCACATCCTCATGCAGGTGGCCACCCCCATTGTAGCGGGTATCAATCACCACGCCCTCGCGGTCATTGTAGCGTCCGAAGAGGTCTGAGTAGATGGTGCGGAAGCTGCTCCCGTTCATTGCCTGGATGTGTACATAGCCAAGCCTACCGTGCGAGAGGCTATCCACCTCGTGCCGCCGTTGCTCTACCCAGCGGTCGTACAGGAGCGTGCTGAGCTGCCCACTCGAGATCGGCTTAACGACCTCGCTCGTCTCTGCTCCCCCGTTCTTCACGTCTATGCGGATTCGCTTGCCAGACAGCTGGTCGAGCAGTAGCGGGAGCTGCCCATAGTTGCTTACGGCTAGCCCATTGATCTTGGTGATTACCGAGCCGGCTTTCACCTTGCTGTCAGCCTTGTCAAGGGGTCCGTTGCGCAGCACTTCGGTCACCCTTACCCCGGGGCCTTTGTAGCTCCTGTCAAAGAATACCCCGAGCGAGGCGGTGGAGGCTGCACCCGGGTCGCCAGCATGCCTGTACCCACTGCCGGTGTGCGAGGCGTTCAGCTCGCCGAGGAGCTCGCTTAGCAGGTCGGCAAAGTCATAGTTATTATTGATGTAGGGGAGGAATTTCCCGTAGGCATTGCGGTAGTAGTCCCAATCTGCCCCGTGGAGGTCGCTGCGGTAGAATTTTTTCACCACCTGCCGCCAGGCGTGGTCATACATCCCCTCGCGCTCGGCCTGCCCTCGGTAGGTGAACGGGGCGGAGTACGCGACCCTTTTCTGCTTCTCGCCCTTGAGGTCGACCTTCACCAGGCTCCCGCCCGCCGAGATAAGGATGTTTTCGCCCTTGGCATCTAGGGTTATTGCACCGCCGCTCGTGTTCACATCCAGCACCTTGGAGGTGGTTTTCTTACGGAGGTCGGTCTTCCAGAGGTTGTACTTATCCTCAAAGCTGCAGAGGTAGTAGAGACTCTTGCCATCGGGGGTAACTATCGCATCGGAGAGGTCTGAGCTGTGGATGGTGAGGCGCACTATACGGTCTTCCGCGTGGTTGAAGTCCAGTTTGATGGGTTTCACCTCATCCTTATCCTTCCCGTCCTTCTTGCCCTTCTTGTCGTCTTTCTTCTCCCCATCCTCCTTATCCTTTTTGCCGTTGCCCAGCTCCTCGAACTCAAAGGGGGTGAGGCGGTACCTATCGTAGGCCTCCTGGGAGGTGAAGAAGGCGTAGACATCCTCCTGCGCCCCCCAGCTGGCGTGGCTTCGCAGCCCATTGCGGTCGCTGCTCCAGATTAGCATATCGCCCCCCATCATCCAGCGGGGGTTGCTGTCTGTGTAGCCGCTCAGGGTGAGGTTGAAGATCTCGCCACCGTTGGCTGAGACGATACCGATCTCGTTGTTTGGCCAGCGGTGTTTGGGGTTGTATGTCAGCGCAATCCACTTGCTATCGGGACTCCAATCGTAGGCAATGTCGCCATCGGAGTAGGAGTAGTTATAGCGCCCGTCGGTGAGCTGGCGAACCTGCTTGGAGGCGAGGTTGATCACCTTGAGCTTGGTGCGGTCTTCAAGGAAGGCGACCTCTTTCCCATCGGGGGAGAACAGCGGTTGGAATGTTTCCTTATCGGTAACCAGGAGGGGCTCTTCAAGCACTTCGGTGGCTATGGCGAAGTGCTTTTCATCGTTGCGCGCGATTTTTGCGAGGTAGAGATTCCAGCTCCCGCCCCGCTCTCCGGCGTACACTAGCGTGCGGCCATCCTTAGCCCAGCTCACGCTCCGCTCCATGCCCGGGGTGTTGGTTATGCGGCGGGTGTTGCCATACTCTATATTGCTCACGTAGATATCTCCGTGGTTCTCAAAGGCTACCTCCTTGCCATCGGGCGATATTACCCCGCCGTGCGCGCCGCTGGAGAGCGTCCGGTTCACCGAGTCCATCTGGTCATTCGGCCTGTTGATCTCTATCTTTAGCACCTTTGCCTCTTGGCCAGGGGTTTGGGTGTAGATCTGCCCATCGAAGGTGTAGCACAGCACCCCGCTCTGGGAGGCAGACAGGTAGCGCACCGGCAGCTTTGTATAGGTGGTAATGGCCTTGGCATCAGCCCCATTGGCCAGGGGGGCCTCATACACGTTGAACGAACCGCCATCGCGCTCGCTCAGGAAGTAGAATCGCTGGCCGCCGGGGGCGAACACGGGGTTGCGGTCCTCGCCGTCGCGCGTCATTAGGCGCTCTAGCTTGCCCGTGGCCAGGGTGTATAGCCATATATCGCGGGTGGTGCTGCTGGTGTGGTGCTTGCGCAGCCCGTTCTCCACGCCCCGGAGATCTTCTAGCAGAATCGATTTCCCGTCGGGTGCGTAGCAGGCATTGCCCGCAGGCATGGGGAGCTGTAGATCTGCCGCGCCCCCGTTGGCAGAAACCCGGTAGATGCCGCCTGTCCACCGTGCGTAGAATAGCCCCGAGGAGGCCGAGGGCATCTCCAGCGAGCGGTAGAGCACGCTGTCGCCCCCCGGGGTGAAGCAGAGCGGCGTATCGGTCTGGCTGCCAAAGGTGATCCGCACGGGCTGCCCCCCCTCGGCGGGTATGGTGTAGATGTCGAAATTTCCGTACCTGTCGCTCGCGTAGGCCAGCCGGTCGCCCTTGGGGCTCCATATGGGGAGGGTGGCGTAGTCATTGCCCGTGGTAAGAGGCCTGGCCTCTCCGCCTTTGGCATCCACCACGTAGAGGATGCCCTGGTAGCAGAAGGCTACCCGCAGCCCATCGGGCGCAATGGCGGGGGCTACCAGCCAGCGGGGCTCTACCGCGCTGGCGCAGACCGAAAGGATTAGGAGGAGAAGGAAAAGGGTGTGTTTCATAAGGTTAAGTCTGTTGAAGGTTATTAGCAAATTGTAATCGCAAGGCGGCAGTCTTTAACCGCGACGCGGCACGCCACGTCGCTACAAACGCCTGTGCAGAGCATGTTCATAGGGCAGGTTCCCTCCCATCCTTGGGCGCGACGCGGTGATCTTTAATCGCAACGCGGCACGCGACGTCGCTACAAACGCCTGTGCAGAGCATGTTCTCTCGGCATGGCCATCCTCTCATATGGAAGTGGGCTAATCGCAGTACAGTTCGTCTCCCTGCCAATTTTTAGGATTATTGTCGATGTAGTTTATGAAGCTGTCTAGTGTATCGCTGCCACGAACCACAACATCATTGAACCGAGGCTGCCAGCCGAACTCTATATTCCGTTCGTTTGCCCACTTAGTCGTGGCAGACTTCAAACCTCCTATGACCACCGAGAGATACCCTCTGGAGAGCGCGAGGGTTCGCATATGATTCTCAGGATCTATACCCTGCGATATCGCTCCTAGTGAAGGCGCAAGGCTCAGGAGTAAATGGAAATGGTTAGGCATTACTACAAAACTATGAACCACTGCACGCGGGTAGCGATTCGATAGATTCAGGATGTTGGTATATAGGAATTCCCCCACCTCAGTGCGCACAATAGAAGCCCCTTCAGCTCTCCCGAGGTACAAACTGCGGTTCTTTGTGCAGACTGTTACGAAGTACCGCCCTTGATCGTAGTCTCCCCACGAAGCCCGCCGCGATGACGACTCGCTTTTTCGTTTTGAATACCGATCCATGTTCCCCCTCCCATGTGGGATTTTTATTGTACGTGATTATCAACATCCAATGCCGACTGTGCTGAGCTACGAGCTTTAGTAGCGACGTGGCGTGCCGCGTCGCGCTTTAAACCCTCGCATCGCGCTTTGCCCCCCCCGAATCGTTTACAAAGCACCGCATTGCGTTTTGAAATCCCCGAATCGTTTACAAATCACCGC
>JABCOB020000229.1 GCA_013333835.2 Bacteroidia bacterium | reverse complement strand
CGCCTCGGCCTCATTCTCACCCTACAGCACTACCGAGAGCGGCGCGATTGTAAACCGTTACTACTGGCGTGAGGCCAAGAATCCGCTGCGCTTTGAACGCTTCTCGTTGAGCTGCAGCTTTTCGCTAGATCGTGCCATAACCGGGAAAAGCGGTAAGGGGGTTCCCATAATGCCGTTTGCCTATATGCCTGGCTACTACCGATTTGGCGATGCCCTCACGGCCCAGATGCTGACGATGGAGTATGCCGATTTCAGCGCGCCGTGGAATCTGGCGGTGAGCTATAGCTATAACTACACCAAGCTGACCCCTAAGCGGGTGAATACCACCCAATCGGTATCGATAAGCGGGGGATTCAGCATCAACCAGGCCTGGCGCTTTGGCTTCACCTCGGGCTTTGATATGAATTCCATGGAGCCCACCATAACCACGCTGAATATTGGGCGCGACCTGCACTGCTGGGATATGTACGTGAGCATAGTGCCCTGGGGTACGCTGCAGAGCTTTAGCTTCCGGATCAATGTGAAGAGCGGGGTGCTCCGCGATCTGAAATTTGAGAAACGGAAGAGCTACTTGGATAATATATTGTAATCAAGCCACTTGCAGTAATCAGGAACGTAGCGGTATGCCGCAAGGTTCTGTAGTTTTTTCAGTGTTCGTAGTAAATTTCAGGAGGTTAAAAAGATGGCACAGAATGGACAGTACACCGTGGGTATGCAGCATGAGTACCGCATGGTGGTGGGCGAGGCCGATACGGCGGCAGCGCAATGCTCTGGGAGCCTGCGGGTATTTGCCACCCCTCGGCTGGTGGCGCTTATGGAGGCCGCTGCGGTGGGGCTGCTAGAGGGCGGCTTGGCTGCAGGGCAGACGTCGGTGGGGATACGCATAGCGGTAGACCACACGCGGGCTACCCCGGTGGGCGATACCGTGCGGGCTGTGGCTGAACTCACGGCTGTGGAGGAGAGGATCTTGACCTTTTCGATAGTGGGCTATGACAGCAAGGGCGAGATAGGGCGTGCTGAGCATAAGCGCTGCCTGGTGGATGCGGCCCGGTTTATGGGGAAGCTGGAGGGGAGGTAGATAGGAACAAGAGACAGGTGGGCATGCGCGCGTGGTAGCGGTGGGTAGGTGCTCGTGGGCAGCGGGACAGGTACGGGCAGGGCGGGCACTCGCGTTGCTCGGCATCGCCCCTACCAGGCTCTAAAAACAACGGTGTCAATAGATGAAGGGCTGATTTTCGTCTAGATCCTAAGAGTTGAGGGGGCCGAGACCTCTGCAAAAGGTGCGCATGCGTTCCAGCGGTAGAGGGGCTTCCTTCTTATGAGGGTATAAGACCCATTTAATCAGCCAGTTACATTTATTGATGACCGTTGTGATATGGTGTGCTGCGCCGTAATAAAAGGGGCTTGCAAGGGGGGTATTACGGTGAAAATGCGTAGTGGAGTAGCGTGCAGGGCTGTGTAACGGGTTTGGCGGCGGTTTCAAGTGTGGGGTGTTAATAATTCAACGATTCCGTTTTTTATAGCGGAGATTAATTTTTGCGGGCATGGAGTTCGTAGAGCCCTTGTACGGGTTGCTGGTACTCTCGGTGGTGCTGTTCCTCGCCATTCTAGCCAGCAAAACGAGCGGTAGGCTGGGTGTGCCAGCACTCATCCTCTTCATGGCGTTGGGGTGGATCTTTGGGCCTGAGGGGCTGAATCTCATCCATCTGCCTAGCCTGGAGTGGCTGCGATACGTGGGGGTGGTGGCGCTGTCGCTTATCCTGTTCTCTGGCGGGCTCGACACACGGTTCGATAGCGTGCGGCCAGTGATGTGGCGTGGTGTCTCGTTGGCTACGCTGGGGGTGCTGCTTACGGCGTTGGTAACGGCAGTGGCGGCCTACTTCATCTTCCCTTTCACCCCGGCCGAGGCGTTCCTTTTCGGGGCCATCGTATCATCTACCGATGCGGCGGCGGTATTCTCGGTGCTGCGCTCCAAGAGCATAGGACTCAAGCATAAATTGCGACCCCTGCTGGAGCTGGAGTCGAGCAGTAACGACCCGATGGCGCTGATGCTCACCACTGCGGCTATAGCGTGGATAATCGGCGAGCGGGAGTCGGGGTTGGTTATGGGTTTCCAGCTCGTGTACCAGCTGGTGGTGGGGGCAGCCATGGGGATTTTAGTGGGCTACGTAACCCTGTGGTTTATCAATAGGCTCTCGTTGCAGTACGAGGGGTTGTTCTCTGTGCTGATCCTCTCGGCTGCGCTCTTCACCTACTCCACCACCGATCTCATTCAGGCGAACGGGCTGCTGGCCGTGTACTGCGCTGGGGTGGTGATAGGGAATAAGCCCTTTGTGCATCGGCAGAGTACGCTGAAATTCTTCGATGGGCTGGCTTGGCTTATGCAGATCCTGATTTTCGTCTCGCTGGGCATTATACTCTCTCCGCGGGCGCTGTGGGATATGGTGATCCCTGGGATTCTGATCTCGCTAGTGCTTATTTTCGTCTCCCGGCCTGTGGGGGTCTTCCTGTCGCTGCTGCCATTCCGCAAGGTGGGAGCGCGCGATAAGGTTTTCATCTCGTGGGTAGGGCTTAAAGGGGCTGCCCCCCTGGTGTTCGCGCTGTACCCTCTGCTGGCTGTGGAGCAGGGCGTGAGCGCCGATGTGGGGCAAACAGTGCTGAATGCGGTCTACTTCGTGGTGATCCTCTCGGTGGTTCTGCAGGGTACGCTGCTCACCCGTGTGGCCGAGTGGCTTGGGCTGGCACTCCCGATGCCTGAGAAGACCTTCTACCCGCTGGCCATGGAGCAGCGCGATAACTTCCAGAGTCTGCTGCAGGAAATCCAGCTGCCTGAGGATAGCCCTGCGATAGGGAAGTCGCTGGTGGGGCTGAACCTGCCAACAGATTCACTCATCATCCTCATAAGCCGGGGCGACCAGTTCGTAATGCCCAACGGGAGCACAGAGCTGTGTGCGCACGACAAGCTCTTGGTGCTGGCCACAACCCAGGCCGACCTAGAGGGGGTGTACCAGCGGCTGGGGATGTTCTTGCCCGAGTCGACGTAAGAAGGCCCGCATGGCTGTAGGGGTAAGGCAGCTGCTGTAATGGTTGAATCTTTCGGCGTACATTGGCTGCCTCTCCACTTGCGCACAGCGGGGGTAAAAATGCCCTGTAATCTGCGCTGTAGCAGGCCTCGGGGGTATTCCCCATCCTCTACGCCCGCGGCGGGTTACCTTCGCGGTGCGGAACTGGATGCTGCGGTGCAATGGGTGAACCTTTCAGGGGGGATTGTGGTGAAAATGCGCGGTGGTGCTATGGGCGTTCTCGAGG
>JABCOB020000228.1 GCA_013333835.2 Bacteroidia bacterium | reverse complement strand
TCCTGTAGTAGGCGAAGTAGGAGCCTAGCGAGAAGCGCAGCATCCCTAGGTTCTTCATGAAGCCCGCGTAGGCTTTAGGGCTATGCCACAGCAGCCTCTCGTGCGAATCCACAAAGCGCGGTACATACACACGCTGGCTTTCTGTAGACTGCTGGTAGCTTAGCTCGCCCACCGCATGCACTCCCCATAGTATGGGGTGATCGAAACGCGCGTAGGCCTCCCAGTCCCACGGGGTAGCACGGCGTGAGTAGCCGTACCGATATGGGTGCGCAGCATCAGCCCCTAGATCGGCAGCTATCGGCAGCGTAGGGGTGCTCATGGAATAATCGCCACCCTGCCGACTCATCTCCCAGCTGAAGTTGGCTCCAGCAGTGAACAAGCCTGTACCCACCTGCCGATTCACCTCTAGAGTCTGCCCCACCTCTAGGCTTATCCGCTTCCCCCTATCTGCCACAGAGAGCTGCTCAAGACTAGAAGACCGATCCCTATCGATGGTGGTTCTATACTGCCGGAGGTTGAACTTCGTATCGGCCCGTAGCGAGAAGTGGGCGTTGGGAATCCACCGCTGTGATATCCGCTGCGAAACTAAAAGCGACCCCAACTGTCCCCTCCTCTCCTCCAGCAGCCCCACAGTCCCCCCGGCAAGCTGGTAGACATCCTCGCTATGGTAGAATCTGCGGGCAGCACTCTGGGTGTATATCGTATTCGACTTGAGCCTATACCCCTTCGCAGGCAGCCAGGTAAAGTTCACATTGCCCATCCCGCTCAGCCGAGCATACTCATCCTTGGGGGAGACCACAAGCTGCTCCTCCTCTGGAGTAAATGAGAGCACGCTGGTACGCACCTTTCCTCCCCCCAGCAGATCCTCCTTCCCCACCACGTTTGCTAGATAGTCGCTCAGGGTGAAGGTCGGCAGCCCGATATTGTTGGCGTTGGCCAATGCGCTCACTGACATATCGCCCATAAGCCCGATGAGCGAGGCCTTCCCGTTGAAGCGTTCTACCACCCCTCCGCCTCCCTCCACGTAGCCATTGAGTTTAATGGGGTGCTTCGCCTTCAGGTTCAGCGCCATCTGCCGCTCGGCACGATACCTATTGGCCACATCGCCGTCCTGGTAGTCCTTTATCACCTCCACTGACTGCGCAAAGTCTGCTGGGAGCGTATTGAGGGTGGTTCCCGTAGAGGAGGAGAGCAGATCCTTCCCGTTCACCAGTATCTTGTCTATCTGCTTTCCCTGAAACGAGAGTTGACCGCTCCGGCTCACCTCCATGCCTGGCATCTTGCGGATCACCTCGCCTATATTCCGCTCATTCCCCTTGGCGTAATAGCCTGTGCTGTAGACCAGCGTATCGCCCTTGGCGTACATATTCTTGGCATCGGCCACCACCCGCACCCCCTCTATCCCTATGGTCTCCTTGGCCATCACCACCTGCAGCGGGCTGGGCATGGCCTGTAGACTGTAGCGCTTTCTGAAAACGGAGTAGCCCATGGAGCGCACCGTAATCCAAACGCTCCCCTCTACGCCCTCCGAGAGCTGTAGGGTAAATGCCCCGTTATCCTTGCTGGCCGTATAGGTGAGGCTGCGCCGCGCCAGGCTGTCGCTGGAGGCGAACACATTCGCATATGCAACTGGCCTCCTCTGCGTATCAACCACACGCCCGCTAATGGTAGTCGGCTGCGATACAGCCCTACCCACCAACCCCAGCAGCAGAAAGAGAACCAGCACGCCCAATATCGCTAGCTGGCGCATGGCGCTAGAGCTTTATCACCTGCATCTGGCCGCTTGCCCGCTCGCCACGTTTTTGGAGCGTGCCTAATTTCTGCTGTAGCCGCTTCATGTATTCTGCTTGAGTTACAGCTTTATCGCTCTGGGGAGGGACTATGGTAACTTTATTCGAGAGGTACTCCACTTTCTCCGCCGTGTAGATAAGCCTGGCCACCTGCAATTCCATAATCAGGCCCGGGAGTCCAAAATACCCAGAAGGTCCCACCGTTGCTGGGATCTCCTCGCAGAACCACGCTACGCATTCCTGCCCATTCGCTAGGGTACATGTAGCCTTCCGACACGGTTTGCCTAGAATGGTCTTGGCCTCCTCGCCGAGCTTCCACGCCTGCGGTTTTATAGAATCGGTCTTCACCAAGATAGCATCCCCCACCATATCTGACCACGATAGCTTCACCCCGTTCTCTTGATTCAGGTATACAGCACCGATGCCCTTCACCTCTATCTTTTGCTCGTTCTTCAGCATCTTACCCTCTACAAATGCGCTCTCTGCGCCCTCGCTGTAAAGGATAAAATGCTTCTCCTCCAGCTGACCCGCATTCACCATCTGCACATTTTGACCACCAAGGCCTGCCAGCTCTGGCACATCCACCTTACGGGTATACTCCACGCGAAGCGTGTTATTGGGTTGCGCCATAGCCAAGGTTGATACGGCTGCCACAAAAGAAATGCTAAATACTGCTCTGAGATTCATGATGATCGTCCTTTTTATTCTTATGAAAAAGAGGGGCTAAAATCAGCCCCTCCTCGCTTAATCACTCTTCCCTGTAGGCACGCTTATTGCGCATGCCTGCCAGCTAAAAGATTATCACTATCGTGCCGTCGTCAAAAATAATGACTACGACAACAACCACTGTCCCATTCTGCTCTACCACGTATTCTTTTTCGATAGGCAACGTGGCTTCTCGAGCTTCTACTCTGTTAGCGTTAGCTAGACTCGCTACTGGTGCTACGAACAGCATAGCCAGTGCCAAAAACAGTGCCCAAATGAACTTTCTCATAGGTGAAATGGATTTGAGATTCGACATAGGGCCATTTCTTAAAACTGAAGCTTCTACTGCAAAGTTAGCCATTTTTCAAAACCGGCAAACACCTCTGCAAAAAAACTTTACCTTCGTTCGATTGAATACTCATAATATACAATCAATCAAACAGATGGTTCTATTGAGTTTCCCCCCAAAAACACTCCACTCCATCAAAATTCCGTCCCTACCCCCACCCGTACCTGGTGGCTTAGCATCTCGTTGAGCCCATACGATAGCTGCACCCTGTACCTGCCCGCAAAGCTGTAGCTAAGCCCGACCTCGCCGCCAACCACCCAGCTCGCGTAGTCTAGCGGGGCGATGCTGTACCGGGCAGAATAGTCCCTGGCGGCGTGGTAAGACTGCCCGCTGAAACGCTGCCCGTATTCCACGGCACCGAATAGCCCAAGCCGCCCGAAAGACCTCTCGCCATACGCACCGAGGCTGCCATTCATACACACTTTGGATACACCTGAGAAGAGGAGATGCTCTATCCGCCCCTCCTCCACCCGTGTCATCCCCAGCCCAGCGTAGAGCTTTACGTAAGCGCTGTTGAATGAAAATCCGTACCCTGCTCGTGCGTGCACATCCAGAACCTGCGAGGTGAACTCGGCCCGCGCAATAGCCCCCTTGCCACCTGTAGTGCTGAACCTGTGGGTATTGAGCGTGTACACCGCGCTGCCCGTGAGATCTACCGCCTCGCTACAGTCGAACTTCCCACTCACACCGAACTGGTATGATGAGAGCTTCTCACGCACCCCGCGGTATTTCCCATAGTAGTCGGCATCAGTCCGCAGGTAGCCGAGGGCAGCCCCCACGGCGAATCGCCCGAAGTCGCCCGTGGCATGGAGCAGAATCCCGTCGCTGCCTGAGTTGTACCGAACATTGCTCGTGGCATCCTTGTAGTTGCCCCCGAAATTACCCATGTAGCCGATAGAGAACTGGTACTGCCCATCGTGTGTATTCTCCAGATACCGAAAATTGGCACTCCGGAGCGCTAGGGCCAAATCCAGATCAACCTTAGAGCGGGGCATCTCTACGCTTATCCGCCCATCGCCCGTAAGGTTTTCTGGTGAAAGCAGGCTTCCCCTTGTCGGTGTAAAGTTATTGATTGCCAGTAGTAATGATTCGAAATAGGTGGGTAAATCATCATACCCCGATGGGTAGGCGTTGGTGTCTGTGGTGATGAAGAGATTCCCCGCATTCCGCTCCCGCGACAGCCGGATGATCTCCTCGTACTGCTCTGGGCTAGCCGAGTGGATAACGTGCAGGATACGGCTCGCATTGACTGGGTCCTTCTCGAATTCGGAGGTACGAGCACGGTAGCGATTGATGTACTCATCGGCCGTGACCTCCTGAGCCATCCAGATGTCGGCGTAGGGCGCTATGGCATCGCCCACACCCCAGCCGTTGTTGGCCAGTACCAGCATCTCGGGGTACTTGGATTTTATGTACTCGTAGATCTTCCGCATGTAGTCCACCATCCACGGCTCGTTCCCCGCTACCACCTCATCGATAAAATAGCCGGCGATGTTCTCCCTTCCGTAGAAATTGACGAAGTTGTCAATATCGGCAAAGACCTCTTTGAGCGCCCTTTTAGAGGCCCGTGTGTAGGTATAGCCGAGGCTCTTGATCCCGACCTCCCTATTCCGCTGCATCTGCTGGAGATCTTCATCTCTGCGCACTAGCCGCTGCGTTTGGTGGCTCGTCCCCTCGTACGAACCGAAAGCAACGTATGAGAGCAGCCCGCCTCCTTGGGCCGCTATGCCATTCCAGAAAGCGGCATTCACCCCCTTCTTCCCAGTCCAGCGGAAGGCTGGCATAATCACAGATTGGTTCATAACCCCACCCGTGCTGGGGCTCGTGTGCCGTTGGCTAAATCCTACCATTCCGTTCACGTTCACTTGGAATCGCGCCCGCCCTGCACTTTGGCGAACCCTGCCCTTAGGGGCAAATCTACTGCCATCGCCAAGAAATCCACCCAGCTGGTAGGCCTTTTGGTATATGGCTGGCGACACTAGGGGCGGTTGCCCTGTAAGGCGCGATTGGGGACGCTTTTCCCCACTTACGGCGTTCTCCTCTAAAGCACATCCCACTTCGCCCTCCACGCAACCGGGCTGCCCATAGCTGCTCCCCATTGCTCCGAGCATGAGGAGGAATAGCAAAGAACTAACTAATATTTTCATTTTCAACATATTAATACCTCTACAAAAGATCCCTACGGGGTCAATCTTTTAGCGCAGCTCTTTCCCCCTTCTTGCGGGTAACTATTTTTTTATCAACCGATTCAATTTACCGAATACCGTAGCAACGTGCCGCGTCAGTGATGAAGAATTTGCCGTCGGTCTTGCTACCGAGAGCCACATTTCTATCAATTGGCAAGATTGGCTATCGAGTTCTCGGTAGG
>JABCOB020000227.1 GCA_013333835.2 Bacteroidia bacterium | reverse complement strand
TTCACATTCCTCGTGTCGAACACCTGTACCGAAGCGCTGAAAAACCTTCTGGTGAAGGGCTACCGCGACGGGAACTGCGTGGCCACCGCCAAGCTAGAGGAGCTTAAGGGGCTCGACAAGAAGTCTGTGACGCTCCTGGTGGATGTTAGCAGCCAGAAGGAGATGGGCGAGCTCATCGACCTCCGTTTTGAGTGCGTGGTCGATCCGCTTACCCCCGCGAGCAATGGGATAGTGGAACACCAGGTGTATAACAAGGGGAAGGTGGTGCCCATAGGGTTCACCAAGATGGTCAGCACCATCTTTGGGCTACTCCCCTCAGACCCGCTCGAAACCCGAGTGGTAAAGGAACGGCTGATATTCACTGACGATGGGGGGCTGCTGAAGCCTTGCAGCACAGGGCAGGGGTCGTCGCTGAAATTCTTGCCCGCAGACCCCAATCTGAAGATCCGCGTGAAGTTCACCCGCTTCAGCACCGTTGATGGCAAGGGAGCACTCCGGGTCTACACCTGCAATGTGCCGTCTGATCTCAGTAGGAAGGGGCTGGTATACAGTGCCTACCTGATGGGCGATACCATCAATGAGAGCACGTCGCCCATTACCTTCACCTCGCAGGCCGACGATGGCGGTATCCTATTCTACTTCGAGTCGGTTTCCTCTGGGGAGATCGGCAGCGGCTGGGTGGCCGAGGTAGATCTAGTTCCACCTGCTAACACCCTAACCCTTACCGATGTAAAGGCTTCGCAGCAGGGGAATGAGGAAACGGGACTCGTACCGCTGCAGCTAACGATCGATAACGTCAGCTCCGCCCCGATAAACGATGCCCAAGTGGTAGTGGTAAGCGGCAATAAGTACGTGTTCGACGAGAAGATCGCAGGGCCGCTAGCACCGGGTGAAAACCACATAACCACCACCCGCAAGATTGCGCTCCCGAAGGCTACCCCTGTTCGCCTACGCGTCTACATAGAGCATCCGAGCGACAGTGAGGGCAGCGACAACGAAAAGCTGGTGTACGCCGTGTTCGACCGTTACTGCATCCCGAACCCCACGCCAATCCAAGGCGCTATGCTCTCAAAGGTGAAGTACATGCAGGATTCCCTTACGCTTAGCACAACGCGCTCCTCTGCCATGAGCTACAACCTCACGAAGCCGCTCATTGTCTACAAAGGTGAGGGCACTGCAGAGCTCACCGTAACGCCAACCGGCAAAGTACCCGCAGACTACAGTGTGGCCCTATGGATTGACTGGAATGACAACGGGGAGCTGGAAGAGGCCGAACGCCAAGTAGCAGCCCTGGCAGAAGGGGATGCAAGCCCAGTGAAGTTCGCCCTCGACCTCTCCAAAAATTCAGGAGGCTACAAGCGTGCCCGCCTGATGGTAGGCTCTACTAGCGAGCTCAATAGCGCCTGCAATGCGCCCACATTTGGCAATGCGCAAGACTTCATCCTCAGTGTGGCAAGCTCTGCCTTCCCCAGCAAGGGCGACCTCGAGTTGGCATCGCTGGATATCGGTAAGAGCGGCCTAAAGCTCAAGAGTGACCAGCCCATAACGATCTCGGTGGCCAACCACTCCAACACGGACTACGAGGGTACTGTGAAGGCCAAAATCACCGTAGACGACCTCGCACCTGTGGAAGAGGAACTGAATTTCATAGGTGCTAACAAGCTCCAAGCCTTCACTGGCACCAAGGAGATCACGCTAGACTCCAAGGCCAACCTGAGCGCTGTGGGGCTCCACACCGTAACCGTAGAGCTGCTCGATAACCCCGTGGTGGAGAACAATAAGCAGGTGGCCACGGTATCCTGCATAGTGCCCGCTACGGATGGGCTATTCGCCCTCGACTTCAAGACCCAGAAAACCCAAGACGAATGGGTAGACCTCACCAGCACGGCCACTCGGCTCAACAGCTCGCTTACCGCCATGAGCGTGGAGATGGTCTTCCGGATCGATAAGCCACAGTTCAGCACGCTGATGCTGGCGCCTGGGTTCAAGGTGTACACCACCTACAATATGGCTGGAGGGATTCCCGATAACTGCATTGCCATGATACTCGGCGGGGCTATGCTAGCCTACACGCCTGCGCAGAGCATCACTCCTGGGCAGTGGCACCACCTCACCATCGCGATGGATGAGATTGAAAATGGATTCTTCGGCAGCGACTGCGATCTCGCGGTGTATATCGATGGGAAGGAATGCACCCTGACAACCGAAGGGTCTGGCGCGCCTAAATTCTCTGGGCAGCTCAAACTCTGCCCGAAGTTTGATGGGCAACTCAAGCTCTTCCGTGCGAGCAAGGTGGCGCTAGGGCCTTCGGACATCAAGCCGTTCGAACTTGTCCGTAAGGACGACGGGAAGCTCCCTACCTCCTACATCTCCGAGTTTGCCTTTAACGAGGGCACATCGAACAACGCAAGCGTCTCTGGCATCATGTTTGCCGATATCCACGCCAGCCTAGAACGGCTCACCCAAGCTGACGGCGGCATCTGGATGCCCGTGAAGGATGTGATAGGTGGATTCAAGTTCGAGCATCAGGCCAAGCAAGAAGAGACCTCGCCCAACAACTACACCATCACCTTCGAACTCGGTAGCCCCGAGCAGGTTAAGGGTACTATCACCACCTCGGTGCCAGGCGCTACGGTAACCTACAAGGATGCGAAGA
>JABCOB020000226.1 GCA_013333835.2 Bacteroidia bacterium | reverse complement strand
TTGGGGGGTGTGTTTATAGGAGTAGGCCTGTTCGATAGCGTTTTAAGTAGAGGGGGATTCCTAGAAGGGATAGGACTTTTTGGGTGGTGCGAAGAGTATTTTCTTTCATACACCATAGCACAAATGGGGGAAGCAGGGGATTTGCTTGGGCGTTACGCGGATTACCTTCGCTATGAGCGGAATTACTCGCCCCGCACAGTGGAGGGGTACTGTGGCGACGTGGAGTTCTTTTTCACCGAGCTGTATCCAGAGAAACCGATAGATGCCGAGCTCTGCGCGCAGGTATCGCGCCGGGATGTCCGTATCTGGGTGGCCTCGCTGATGCGTAAAGGACTGGCTGCCACCACCGCGAAGCGTCGGCTATCAGGCCTACAGAACTTTTTCCGTTTTTTGGAGCGGCGAGGCGTAGTGCAGAGCAACCCGATAGCTGGAGTAGCTCGGCCGGCGGCTAAGCGTAGATTGCCCACCTCGCTTCGTGAAGAGGAGGTGGAACGCCTATTCGGCGAGGTACAGTTCCCAGAGGGCTGGGAGGGAGTACGCGATAGAGTGCTCCTGCTCTCGCTCTACGAGCTGGGCTTGAGGCGTTCTGAGGCCTCAGCACTGCGATGGTCCGACTATGATAGGGCGACCGGCACAGTGCGGGTGCACGGCAAGGGGGATCGAGATCGGGTGCTGCCCGTACTCCGAGAGCTGGGGCTGGCTTTAGAAGCGTTGGCCAGCGCAGAGCGGGATACGTTTGGCAGGGTGGGGAACTGGGTATTCCGCACCACGAGCGGCGAGGCACTCACGGGGGCGAAGATCTACGAGCTGGTTCGCGGCTACCTAGGGCTTGTGACCAGCAGCCTTCACCGGGGGCCGCACGTGCTTCGCCATACATTCGCCACCCATTTGCTGAATGGCGGGGCAGACATAGTGTCGATTCGCGATTTGCTAGGGCATAAGAGCCTACAGACCACGCAGATCTATACGCATACCGATATAGAGATGCTGAAGCGCGCATACAAAAGCGCGCATCCACACGCAGCAGAAGAGGGGGCGCATTCTAAAGATCGTAATCCACAGGGTTCCAGTATAAAACCGAATGAATAATAGGAGGAATAGCAATGAAGGTCAACATCCAGTCGGTAGGTTTCACGGCGCAGTCGCGCCTGTTGGAGTTTGTGGAGCAGAAGGTGGGTAAGCTCCTGAAATTTGAGGATCGGATAGAGGGCGCGGAGGTCTACCTAAAGCTCGAGAGCGGGCAGGAGGAACGGAAGGTAGCCGAGATCAAGCTGCTGGTGAGTGGTGAGGATCTATTTGCCGCTAAGCAGGCGAATAGCTTTGAGGAGGCGACCGACGAGGCCACAGAAGCGCTCCGTCGTCAACTGCTAAAGCGCAAAGGGAAGCTGAACGACTAGATGGAACGGCAGCCGCCGAGGAGAGCTTTTCCCGGACGATTTCTGGGGAGGAGCTCCCGCGGCGGGGGCGTAGCCAAGGCCAGGTTGCCAAGAAGGAGTGGGGGGCGGCGGCAGGTTAAACGTTGGAAAAACAACACTGCACATCGCATAGCTGTGGTCTTCGGTATGTAGCAGACGAAAAAACGCTGTACTAGGAGGAAAGGGGGCAATCGCCGAAAGGAGAGGCCACCACAAAACGATGCGGAGCTGATGCGTAGCCACGCGGTTTACAGAAAATGCGGTTGGCAGGCTCAAAAAGTTCAGTACGAGAAAAAAATAGGGCTGTAGCCGCAAAAGGCGGGTTCTGCAAACACGGAGGAGCGAAATGTAGCCACGGTCTTCTGTAAATGTAAGTTGTTGATTAAAAATAGGTTGATTGCAATATGGAAAAATGCCCTGCAACCGGGCGGCGGCGAATCTTTCATGGCGGCCACAAGAAATATGAGCGGGGAATTTTTTCTGGGATTGCGAAAAGTATACGAGATAACAGTATGTAAAGCAGATCGATACAATCGTCCATCGAGTAGCAAATAATTTATTGAAGCTTCCACAGGAGGGGGCTTGGGGAGGCTCGGAGTAGAATTTGGCGCCGAATGTTTGGTTGGTAAGAATAAAAGATCTACCTTTGCAACGCCGTTTGAGATGGATTTTGGGCAGAAGGCCTTGGGATGACGGGGCTTTGCCGGCGTAGCTCAGTTGGTAGAGCAGCTGATTTGTAATCAGCAGGTCGAGGGTTCGAGTCCCCCCGCCGGCTCTTGAGCAGGGGAGAGTGGGGGGTAGTTCTTTATTTTATTGTTGTGGCAAGGGGGAGATACCAAAGCGGTCAACTGGGGCAGACTGTAAATCTGTTGGCTTTCGCCTTCGTAGGTTCGAATCCTGCTCTCCCCACGGTATTTTTAAAGCCACAAAGGCGGCGGGAGTAGCTCAGTTGGTAGAGCATCAGCCTTCCAAGCTGAGGGTCGCGGGTTCGAGTCTCGTCTCCCGCTCGTGTTAAGATTCCGCGAGGAAGAACGCGGCCGATGTAGCTCAGGGGTAGAGCGCTTCCTTGGTAAGGAAGAGGTCATGAGTTCAATTCTCATCATCGGCTCTGATGGAGGGAAGGGGAGCAGGGGCCGCCAACTGTAGAGTAAGTAGGTACAATTTTAGTTAGAAGGACTAGGGATCATGGCAAAAGAAAAGTTTGATAGGTCAAAGCCCCACGTGAATGTAGGTACGATAGGCCATGTGGATCATGGGAAGACCACATTGAAAGCGGCAATCACCAAGGTGTTGGCAGACAAGGGGCTATCGGAAGTACGCACGTTCGACTCGATCGATAATGCGCCGGAGGAAAAGGAGCGTGGTATCACGATCAACACCTCCCACGTAGAGTACCAGACGGCGACGCGCCACTACGCGCACGTAGACTGCCCAGGGCATGCTGACTATGTGAAGAACATGGTAACGGGTGCAGCGCAGATGGACGGCGCAATCATAGTGGTGGCTGCTACTGATGGGCCTATGCCCCAAACTCGTGAGCACATCCTCTTGGCTCGCCAGGTGAACGTGCCCCGTATAGTGGTGTTCATGAACAAGTGCGACCAGGTGACCGACCCTGAGATGCTAGAGCTCGTGGAAATGGATATCCGCGAACTTCTGAACAAGTATCAGTTCGACGGTGACAATGCTCCTGTAATCCGCGGCTCTGCTCTTGGTGCGCTGAACGGTGAACCCCAGTGGGTAGACAAGGTGATGGAGCTGATGGATGCCGTGGATAGCTACATCCCGATACCACAGCGTGATAACGAAAAGCCATTCCTGATGCCAGTGGAAGACGTGTTCTCCATCACCGGTCGTGGAACGGTGGCGACAGGTAGGGTAGAGACCGGTGTGGTTCACACGGGCGACGAACTCGAAATCGTAGGTCTTGGCGCTGAGAAGAAGAAGACGGTCTGCACGGGAGTGGAAATGTTCCGTAAGATCCTCGACCAGGGTGAGGCTGGCGATAATGTAGGGCTTCTGCTCCGTGGTATAGAGAAGAACGAGATCAAGCGTGGTCAGGTACTGGCCAAGCCTGGGACGATAACTCCCCACACGAAGTTCAAGGCGAGCGTGGTGGTGCTGAAGAAGGAAGAAGGTGGTCGTCATACCCCATTCCGCAACAGCTACCGTCCTCAGTTCTACCTCCGTACGCTAGACGTAACTGGGGAGATAACGCTGCCCGAAGGAGTAGAAATGGCGATGCCTGGCGACAATGTAGAGATCACCGTGCAGCTGATCTACCCCGTGGCTCTGAATGTGGGTCTGCGGTTCGCGATTCGCGAAGGTGGCCGTACGGTAGGGGCAGGTCAGATTACCGAACTGCTTGACTAGTAAGGAGGGCATAGCCCCTAGAGGAGAAAAGATAGCCCGTGCCTAGCGCCTGGCATGGGTGCTTAGCACGGGCTCTTTTTTAGAAAAGTCGGTTTGGGAAGATGGGAGTCCGTAGGGATGCGAATCTGCAACTGTGGGGTTCGGCTCTGTTTTTTTTAAGGCATCATCTTTCTGCATCGCGTGTTTTATGGCGTAGGACGGGTGTAGCTCAGTTGGTAGAGCACTAGTCTCCAAAACT
>JABCOB020000225.1 GCA_013333835.2 Bacteroidia bacterium | reverse complement strand
TATCCTTACGCGAGATGTAAATTCCCGGTAGCAGAACCAGGTGATTCACCGTAAAGCTAGGGATCTTCTGAAATTCCATATGAATATCCTTTCTAGAGATTGGCTAGTGCAATTCTCTGAACCTCCGCATTAAAATCCACAGCTGATGGATTCTTTGCGTTCTACTTCTCCTCTTTGTCCATCTCGTTCAGGTCGTCTAGATCCTCCTGATTGAGAGCCTCTACCTTTTTGGACCACAGCGAGCCGAATTCCTTATCTCCCTTGAAGAAATCAAAGCCGTAGGAGAGCAGGCAGGCCACAATGCCGACCGCTAAGCCCCAAGCCGAACCACGGGCTAGAATAACCCCAGCAATGACCCCCGCTATGCCGAGATCCCTAAAGCTACGCGACTCTTGCACCCCTATACGCACGCTCACAAATCCTTGAACTACCAGGGTAAGCGCAAGAGCTACAGACAGTATAGGGCGCACCAACGTGACTATTGGCAGGAGCCAGTACCCAGTGAAGGTCCCGAATCGGAAGCTTGCTGCCCCTCCAAAAATCGACTGCATGCTCTTAGGCCCACGCTTGTAACGTTCGCATACCACCACCTGCATAGCAGCCCACAGCGGGCCGCACATGGTGATATCTGGCCCCATGCACCCCATCACGGTATTGCGAATCCCGAAGATCAGGTGGGCGCGGTTGGGGTTGTAGTCTATCTTCTCGTCTGGCCGGGCCACGTCGGCATCGCGCATCAGCGCCTTGCTCTGCACCACATCGCCAAATAGCACTATGTAGATGGCCAATACGGTAGGGATGGCATTCACGAACTTCATGGCGCTCGGCCAGCCAAGCGTGCCCCACGGTACCCAATCAGTCCAGAGCGTGGCAAAATCAGGACGGGAGAACCCCCATTCAAACTGTGAGAACATCCGTTCGAAGAAGGTAGCCCCAGGCGTTTCCATCACCAGCGGCGCCACTATAACCGCGACCAGTATAGCCGGGAGAATCCCCAGGTTGGAGAACCACCCCCAGAATTTGCTCCGCATCGAGAGCTTCTTGAATCCTGTGGAGAAGAGGAGGTAGAAGGTTACAACCAGACAGATGGTCGTGGTAATGGGCATGGCGTCGAACTTCCCTCCGCCCACGAATATCATGTAGACGGCGTAAACCCCCGAGCCAAGTATAATGCCCGATTTGATGGCCGATGGCACACGCTTTATCAGCCGACCGGCCAACCCTGTAATCCCCAAAAGAATGGAGAAGATCCCGAGGGTGATCTCAAACGCCACCAGCGCCTGCATGCGCTCAGTCCCCTCTGGGAAGGTGAGGCAATAGGCTACCAGCAACGGGATGGCCGGGGTAATCCAACCGGGCACTACAGGGTCGCCCAGGAATGTATGCCACGTGTACAGGAATCCATTGAGTATCACTATGGCCAACGCCACCTCAAAGGGCATGCCGAGATTATCTTGCAGCAATGGTATCGCACCCAAGCACACCGCGCACATCAGCAATCCCTGCACGAAATCGGCCACTTCAAACCGATAGTGCACAAAGGGGAATCGTACCTTGAAGGGCCCTGCCTTTATGTAGGGCTGCTCTTTGCCTACCGTTGCATTCGTATCCATTAGGAACACTCCTTTTATGTAGTTAAACAACTTGCTCTGCGCTGAAATCCTAGCAGCAAAATGCCTATTACTCCATTATTCCTAATGCAGAATAGAGGCAGAACCCGCACTACTAGGAGCTAAATCGATATTAGTTGGTTGCTGAAATACACTGTAAAAGTAATCTATTTCGCAATCCGTTGTTCTCCCTTGCGGTCTTATCCCGAGAAAATTTTCCCATTTCACCCGCTGACATATGAATCTGGCGAGCATTACCAGTGTAACCTTTCTCCGAATCATTGCGATTTTTACACCCTACAAAAATGCCTCCCACCACAGGGTAGGAGGCTGAAGATCTGCACTCATCGTTTCCTCTCTATGCAAACATCGCAATGCCCGCACCGCAGCGGGGCCTCTACGCCAAAGTAGCGCGCTATCTGGAACTCTCTACACTGATGGCTGTTCTGCGCATAGGCTATCATGGCCTCGAGCCGCTCCCGTTCACGCTGGTAGTCGGCCTCAAGCTCTTGCCTATCAATGGGGGGGATGGGGAAATCGGTACTTGCGCCACGCAGCAAGAGCGTGCAGGATGGCGACATGCCCTTCAGCTCAATAAGCCCCCTATCACTAAGCTGCGCCAAGAGCTGGGGGATCTGATGCCCCAATTCTGGCAGTAGGGACGCTAGCTCAGGCTGCTTGCACTCCACCACCCGCTGGCATATCCCAGGGTAGTTTCCCACTAGGGTCTGCAGCAGAACATGGCGCGGCGAATGGCGCCTGCGGCTGGCATCTAACGTCTGCCTATCGGCAAGTACGCGAATCCACAGGGTTGGCAGGTGAACCTGCTCTAGCGAAATCCACCCTTTACGCTGGAATAGCCCTAGAGCATCGCGCAACTCGAGAGGGTCGAGGTTCGATAGCTGCCGAAAGAGCTGGGAATCAAATTCGTACCGATCCTCATGGCAGGTGGCGGTAGCTAGAAATGCCATAAGCTCCCGCCACACCCTGTAGAGGACTGCCAGCGGAGGGTAGCGACGTTGCAGATTTTCACGGGCAAATGCGTAATCCCACTCCTCGGCAAGGAGGAGCGCATAGGCTGTCTGCCCATCGCGCCCTGCCCGCCCGGCCTCCTGGTAGTACTCCTCTAGCGAGGAGGGTATGCCCAGATGCAGCACGTACCGCGTATCCGGCTTATCTATCCCCATGCCGAACGCATTCGTGGTAACCATGATGGGGATATCGCCTTTCCGCCAGCGTTCTTGCCTCTGGAGGCGTTCCTGCGCTGAAAGCCCTGCGTGGTAATGGAGCGCCTTGAACCCAGAGGCACAAAGAATTTTCGCCACTTCCTGCGCGCTGGCCCGACTACGCACATAAATAATCCCGCTCCCCTGAACCCGCGCAATAAAATGGAGCATGGCAGCGTTAATGTCTCTCGGATGCCTAACCCCGTATATGAGGTTTCCGCGCGAGAACTCCCCGCGTACCACCTGGGGGTGTTCCATCAAGAGTTGCTGGCAAATATCCTGCTGTACAGGGGGGGTGGCTGAGGCCGTAAGCGCCAGCACTGGCACCCCGGGAAGCTGCTCGCGTAGGATGGCGATCTGGCGGTATGAGGGGCGAAAATCGAAACCCCACTGCGATATGCAATGCGCCTCGTCTACGGCTATCAACCGAATGTCGAGCGCCTCAAGCCTAGCAATGAAGGGTTCTGTTCGTAAGCGTTCTGGCGAGAGATAGAGAAAGCTGAAGTGCCCGTGGATACAGCTATCGAGCCGTTCGATAACCTGCGCGGTGGTATAGCCAGAGTGGACTGCCATCGCCCGAATACCACGCTGCCTTAGCGCTGCCACCTGGTCTTCCATCAGCGCTATGAGGGGGGTGACCACCAGGGTAAGCCCTCCCCGCGCCAGCCCCGCAATCTGGAAGGTAAGGGATTTACCTCCACCCGTGGGCAGTATGGCGAGCACATCGTGCCCCTGGGCTGCGTTCGCTATGATTTCACGCTGATGGGGGCGAAAGGTGCGATATCCCCAGTAATCGCGGAGTAGCCGGCTATACGTGTCATCCATACCCTGGGAAAGCTAGACGTATGCGCTAGTGGGCGACACAGAGGGCAAAGCCTCCTTAGCGCGCCTCTGCGCTCAGGCTTACCAGCTGGCTCTCGAGGTCTTTGACATCATTGGCAAGATGCTTATCGGTGGCAAGCAGCTGCTCTACTGTCCGGCAGCTATGAAGCACCGTGGCGTGGCTCTTATTACCAATAATACGTCCTATACTCTCAAGGTTCTTGTCGGTATGCCTACGCGCCAGGTACATGGCCACTTGCCGTGCAAGCACCAGGTCGCGGTTGCGCTTATTGCTCTGCATCTCTTCCACGGCCAGATGGTAGTGATTGGCTACCAAACTCTGGATTTCCTCCACGGCAAGGCTACGATGGTGTGGTGCGCGTACAATGCTCGCGATCTTCTCCTCTGCTAGCGCCACGGTTATCCGCTGCTTGCTCAAGGATGAGTAGGGGATGAGCGAAATCATCACGCCCTCCATCTCCCGTATATTCGTATCAACCTTTCGGGCAATGCACTCGAGTACGTCGTCTGGAATGCACTCCATGCCGTCGGCAAGGCGCTTGTGGCGGAGAATGGCCAAGCGGGTTTCATAATCGGGCGCCGTAAGCTCTGCGTTTGCCCCCCACTTGAGCCTTGATACCAGCTCCTGCCGAAGCCCCTGCAGATTGGCCGGGTTCTGAATACTGGTAAATATGAGCTGGTTGCCGTGCTGGTGAAGATGATTGAAGATACCGAAAAGTGCCTGCTGGGTGCTGGTGGCGGGGGCTAGCTCGTGAACATCGTCAAATATCAGCACGCCGATATTCTGGTAGAAATTGACAAATTCGTTGGTTTTCTTGGTCTGGCAGGCCATGGCAAACTGGGCGATGAACTGCGCTGCGCGAACGTAAAGCACCACGCTATTCGGGAATCGCTTACGGATACCCAAACCGATGGCCTGTGCCAGGTGGGTCTTGCCGAGCCCCGAACCCCCGTGGATGAAAAATGGGTTGAATGCCGTGCTACTCCCCCACTTGGTGCAGAGCGACTTGCCGATCTTGTAGGCGACCTCGTTGCAGGAGCCAACTACAAAATTCTCAAAGCTATACTCGGGGCGTAGCTGCGGGTCGATCTTTATCTGCTGGACGCCAGGAATGACGAAGGGGTTGATAACCTGCGCCCCCTGGACCTCGGCCTTCAGGTTCACGAGCTGGGGCGATGGGTTATAATCAGGCCCTTTAGGGTAGGTGGTGCTGTAGCCGCCTGGGGGCACTAGCCGCCTATCCATTACCACGTCGTAGTTCAGCCGGGCGTTCTGGCCTATATGCTGGGCTATGGCCTGGGTGAGCTCTCGGATGTAGCTCCCCTCTAGCCGCTCATAGAAAAAGTGGCTAGGCAACCGTATGGTAAGGGTCTCTCCTACAAGGCTTACAGCTTGTATTGGGGCAAACCAAGCCTCATACTCTGCCGGATGTATCTTGCCTCGGATATCCGCCAAGCATTTTGCCCAGGTTTCTTGCGCCTTGCTACCCATTTCCAACACGGTCATCACGACTCTCCTGCCCTCCTACTTTAACACTGCGAAGTTGGGGAGATTTACCGGAAAAAAAAAACATTTCTGGCTTGCATTTTTCGCTTTTTCTCTAACGTTTTCATTCTCAAAGCCCTCTTCGAGTAAAAAATAGTAACAATTATTATTATTCTGATAATCAATACTTTATATTCATTTTCACGACCTATCTCGTTAGAGTTTCGGGCGTTGTAGGCTCGGGGGTAATGCAACGCTTACACCGCCGGGTATAATCGGCGGGTTTTTAACCTAATATAGTTTCATAAAAC
>JABCOB020000224.1 GCA_013333835.2 Bacteroidia bacterium | reverse complement strand
GGTGGCAGAGCGTATAGTAGGCTACTTTGGCCGGAAAACCCTGGATAGCATTCGCTTTGTGGGGAAAGCCATTGCGGCAATTCAAGACGATTCGGTGAGCTTCAATCAGGCTGGGGGTGCGCTGCTGGTAGGGCTGCTGGAGCATAATGAACTCCGTAGGGTACGCGTGGAGGGGGAGGCGCAATTGATCTTTTTCATGCGCGATAAGGGTGATCTCGTGGGGATTAATCGGGTGGAGTGCCCGAGCTTTACTGCCCATGTGGCGCAGAATAAGCCTACCGATATCTATTTTTACGAGGGACCAAAATCTGACATGATACCTCCTAAGAACGCTACCCAAGAGGATCGGAAGCTCTTTGGCTTTGAGTGGCATGATGATATCCGCCCACATTCCAAGGGGGATATCATTCCGGGTTGGCTTACGGATTTCAATTTCTACCAGGCACGCCAGCAGCAGATGGAGGATTATCGTCAGAAAGACAGCCCAGCAATCCAGGCTAAGCGGAAGGAAAAGTCGCGTAGCAACGAGCCTGTGCAGCCGGCTACAGCGCAGTAGTTGGTAGGGGCCGGAGCGGTGGCCGAACAGCCCAAAGATCGAATGCAGCAGCAATACGGCGTGCTGCGTCGTTTCGAGTAGGTTTTGCAGAGGGTGGCTATACAGGAATAAGCAAGGGCGCGGTGGCAGGCTGGATGTTTTACCAGTCTACCCACCGCGCCCGTTTTCGTAGTGCAGTGTGGTTGGATGCGTAGAGGAGTGGAGGGCTACCTACCGAACTTGTCTAAATTTGTGCCCCCATGCTCTCTCAGCCGCAGCAGGCACAAAGATTAGGAATTTTTCATCGTAGTAATCCGAATCGATAATTTGGCGTAGAGGCCATGTTTGGATGCGTTTTCCAAACGGGGCTAGCTCACGGTGGAGAAAATCGCCGCCCTTTAGCGCCAGGAGTCCGTTGGGCTGTGGCAGATTGTCAACCGGCGGTAGTAAGGGGCGAACCCAGCGCCAGAGTTGCGAGAGTTCGGCCACAGCGCGAGATACAACATAGGTGTAATGCCCTGTAAGCTCTTCGCCTCGCACCTGCTGCGTGGTTACATTGGTAAGGCCCAGTTGCTGCGCAATATCTTCTACCACCCGTACTTTTTTGCCCACAGAGTCTATCAAGTGGAATTGCACGTCGGGAAAGGCTATGGCGAGGGGTATTCCCGGGAAACCGCCACCAGTGCCAAAGTCCAGGGCGGTAGTGCCCGCTGCTAAGGGGTAGCAGGCCCCAATACAGAGGCTGTGGTATACGTGGTGCGGCATGAGCGCATCGATGTCTTTACGCGAGATCAGGTTGATTTTGGCGTTCCAGTCAGCGTATAGCGCGGGGAGCTGTAGGAGTAGATCTACGCGAGTGGGGGGTATCCAGGGGAAGAGCCGTTCGATCTCTTCTCGGTAGCTATTTGGCATGGATGTAGTTGGGCTATGTGGAGTGTAGAGAATGGGGATTGTGGCCTAGGTGGGTAGGTGGAGGTGCGATGTTTTGGGCGGAGTGGGGAGTTTTGCAAGCAGGGTGAAGTGGTGTGGATTGCGAGCTTTTGCGCTATACCTATCTGGATTGGAGGGGGTATGGGCTACTCCTGTAGGAGATTGCTGCATCCGGAGCCGAGCATCTCGTGGAGAAGTTCGCGTGCGCGGAAGAGCTGGGCTTTCACCGTACCCATAGGCAGATTGAGCGCAATGGAGATCTCCTCGTAGGTGTACTCGTCGAAGAATCGGAGTTTGACGAGTTCTCTGTATTTTGGCTGGAGCTGCTCCACTAGGCCTTTTACGCGCTCGAGGTTCTGCTGGTGGATTAGCATCTCCTCAGGATCGTTGAGCTGGGATATGAGCTGTGAAGATCCCAGTTGCGATTCGTTCATGGTGCGTGAGGAGGTATCATAGTCTACAAGGCTCATCCTCTTACGTCGCTGGAAGTCAATGCAGTTGTTGGTTGCAATTTTATAGAGCCATGAGCTGAAGGCAAAGCGCGGCTCGTACTGGTGGATGTTACGAAAGGCCTTGCTGAGTGTCTCTATCACAAGGTCTTCCGCATCGCTTTCATTTTTTACCATCCGCATCGCGAGGAAGTAGAGCTTGCTTTTGTACTTGGTATGCAGCTCCACAAAGGCCCGTTCCTCGCCATTGCGGGCACGTAGCACCAGGTCGAGATCTATGCGGGCTTTCTCGGAAAGGTTAGGGCTTATCTCCATGGCTTGGCATTTTGGGCATGCCGAGCTAGCCGTTGGGTGCTTAGGGCTAAGGCAGGGGCAACTAGATCGTACAGCCAGGCGTACAGGAAGTTGACGGGTTCATGCAGGCGTACCCTACAGCCGAGCAGCAGGAGGAAGTGCAGCAGCCTGTGCAGAACGATAGCGCCTAGCGCAATCCACACCGTGGGGGCGCCGCAGCAGAGCAATGCCAACGAGCCTATCCAGAGCAGGGTTCGGGTGTACTGGGGAAGCGCCAGGAGCCTCCTTATCCAGATAGGGTAGAGCCTGCGGGCCAGTAGAGCCGCTAGTCGACCACGGGCATAGTCTGCCGAGGTGGCTGGAGGGGGGCCGATAGTGTGCCCATTCGGGTGGGTAGCGGCGCGCGCATTGGCCTTGGTGGCTACGCCCAGCACGAAGAGGTCGCCCTCACCGCCGCTTAGGTGGTTATATCCCGCAAAGCCCTTATGGTCGAAGAATACCTGACGCCGGAAGGCTAGATTGCGCCTCTCGCCCAGGTAAGGCCCTCCGCTCAGCGCGTAGCCCAATGCGCACAGGTTGCCCCACCGTTCGTCTGCAGCGGCAAGGCATGGTGTAGAGCCATGCGCACGGGAAAGGGCGCTGTGCCCCAGCACGATCTCTACTCCTGGGGTAAAGCGCGATGCTAGGGTGGAGAGCCAATGGGGGCTGGCAGGTCGGCAGTTTGCCTCGGTGAGTACTACCCACTCGCCCTGGGCAGCCTTCACGCCTACGGTGAGGGCCAACTTGCGGGCCGACATGAAGCGCTGCGTATCGGTGGTGGTGGTTACCCGTAGGTGGGGGTATTGGGCGCGCAGGTTGCTCAGCTGGGGAACTCGTTCTCCGGGTTCGCTCTCGTCCACCACCACCACTTCGTAGGTAGGGTAATCTTGCTGCAGAAACAGCGGGAGGTTTTCTATGAGTTCCTCTAAGTATGTCCCAGCGCATATAACCACCGAGATCATGGGGCTGGATTCGGGCTTTGGATACGAACGTCCGCCCCTGAAGAGCACTGGGCAAAGTACCCGGCAGAGTACTATCGTATCGCCTAGGGAGAGGATGCAGAGCGCAAATAGAAGTATGGCCTGCACGGTGCTAAGCTGCTGAAACCAGTCGGAGAGTTGCGGCATTTTACGTGTTTTTCTACGGTCGATCCTCTATGCTATGGAGGTGTGAACTTTGTTTCGCAAAGTTATAAAAAGAGTAGGGAATGGCAAAAGTGCAATCTGTAATTTTGGGTTATTTTTCTATTCCTAGAGCTTTGGAGTATCTATGCGCTAGGCTCTTTAGCTTTTTTCGGCAAGGGTAGATTGTTTCGTAATTCGGATGGTTTCGGCATGGGAAGGGGTACTTTGGAATCCCTAGGCGAGCCCCTGCGCTTAGGGATTTTTTCATCATAGAAAAGAGCGTGGGGATTTCCCGTTGGGAGAGGGGCTAAAAGACCTTATAACGGTGCGGCACGCAATATCCCCTGCTGGCATTCACCTACCGAGATTTCCCGAGGGGGAGGGATAGGGTATGCGACATTTCGCGAATTAGTACTATCTTTGCCACCTATATTCCCAAGGGGGAGGTGTGGTAGCTAATTCAATGCCCAATGGCTAGCGAGAAGAAAACGAGAGGCTCTTTTGTGCGCAAGCTTCGCAGCAAGTACCGGCTTGTGATATCGAATGCGGAGACGTTCCAAGAGGTGTGGGGCATGCGGCTCTCGCGGATGAACCTGATGGTAGCTGTGGGCGGTTTTTTCCTGCTGGTACTGCTGCTATCATGGGTGGTGATTTTCTTCACACCAGTACGCGAATTGCTGCCGGGCAACTCGAGCCAAGCCATTACGCAGCAGGTGGTGGGCAATGCGCTACGGGCCGATTCGCTGGAGCGCGAGGTTACGCTCTGGAACACCTACCTGGCCAACCTACGGGTGATACTGCGTGGCGGAACACCCGAGATCTCTGTGGAAAAGCCAGATAGTGTGGTGAATACGCGTGGAGCAGAGTATACCCGAAGCGGCGAGGATTCGCTCTTGAGGGCTCAGGTGGAGCAGGATTTTCTCCTCATGGGATCTACTGGTACGAGCAGCGCGGCGAGCGGGAAACCGTGGGGACGGCTTGTTCCCCCCGTGCAGGGACAGGTGAGCGGCGCCTACAGCAAGGGTAGTGGCCATCAGGGTACTGACATTGTAACAGCGGCCGATGCCACCATAAACTGCGTGGCCGATGGAACGGTGCTGCTAGCAAGCTGGAATCAGGAAACGGGTTTTAGCATCATGGTGCAGCATCCCAGCGGTCTGGTGTCGATATACAAGCATTGCAAGCGGTTGCTCAAAAAGAACTACGAGTCGGTGAAGGCTGGCGATGCGCTGGGTATAGTGGGCAATACAGGGGAGCAGACCACGGGGCCACACCTGCATCTAGAGCTTTGGTATCAGGGTACAAGCATCAATCCAGAAGATTACATCGCATTCGGCAAGTAGCCCAATCGTGAAAACGGAAAGCGAGTGCCGCCTGTGGGATTCCCCTCGCTGCGCACTCCCCCTTGCGTAATAATCACTTAGCACACGGTAAGCAATGCGGAAAAAACGGCTAGCGGTGCTCGGCTCTACGGGTTCTATAGGGCATCAAACGCTGGAAGTGGTGCGTAGGCATGCCGATCTTTTTGAGATCGAGCTGCTGAGCGCGAATACGCAGTGGGAGTTGCTGGTTCAGCAATCCTTGGAGTTTCGTCCCCGTTGGGCTGTGATAGGTGATGATACCAAGTACCTGAACGTACAGTCGGCGCTCGCGGGTTCTGGGGTAGAGGTGTTGGTGGGCGATGCAGCGCTGGAGCAGGTGGTGAAGGCTCCCGAGATCGACACGGTAGTAGTGGCAATAGTGGGTTACGCTGGGCTCTTACCCACAATTCGTGCGATAGAGACAGGGAAAACCGTGGCGTTGGCCAATAAGGAGTCTCTGGTAGTGGCGGGCGAACTTGTGATGGAGCTGGCTGCCCGTTATAACGCCCAAATCATCCCGGTAGATTCTGAACATTCGGCCATATACCAGTGCCTAGTAGGGGAGCTCTCTCCAGTAGAAAAGTTGATAATCACAGCGTCTGGCGGCCCATTTCGCACGTTGGACTACGCAGCGCTAGAGCAGGTTACACCGATTGAGGCTCTGCACCACCCCGCGTGGAACATGGGGGCTAAGATCTCGGTGGATTCGGCCACTATGATGAACAAGGGCCTAGAGGTGATAGAGGCCCATTGGCTATTCTCCATGCCCTACGAGTCCATAGAAGTTCTGGTGCATCCGCAGGCCATCATCCACTCCATGCTGCAGTTTGCCGATGGTGCGATAAAAGCTCAGCTGGGTGTGCCAGATATGCGCCTCCCGATACAGTATGCGCTCACCTACCCCTATCGGCTCGAGTCGGGCTTTAAGCGCTATGCCTTTGGCCCGGGTGAGGATTTTAGCTTTGCGCAGCCAGACACAGATCGGTTTCCGTGCCTCGCGCTGGCGCTAGAGGCTGGGCAGGCTGGAGGTAATGCCCCCTGCGTGCTGAATGCGGCCAACGAGGTGGCTGTGAATGCCTTCCTGGGTGGAAAGATAGGATTTACCACAATACCCAAGGTGGTGGATCGCACGCTAGAGACTATCCCACAGGCCGAAGGGTTGAGCCTCGATGACTATATAGCTACACACCATAGGGCGGTTCAGAATGCGCAGTGGATAGTGGATAAGCTGGCTAAGTGAAAGGGGGCTTGTTGAGATACCAATTCAGATTCTGCCAGGAGGGTATCCATACGGTGCAATAGTTCCAAAAGTTAATTGTTCGTCTCTTGTAATCATTTCCAATGTCTATTCTCATTCGCGTTGCGCAATTCCTCCTGAGTCTCTGCATACTCGTGTTGTTGCATGAGCTCGGGCACTTCGTTATGGCGAGAATCTTCCGTACTCGGGTGGAGAAGTTCTATATATTCTTCAACCCGTGGTTCTCGTTGGTGAAGAGGAAGATAGGCCATACGATATACGGCATCGGTTGGCTTCCGCTGGGGGGCTATGTGAAGATAGCCGGGATGGTGGACGAGAGCTTTGATGATGAGCAGCTTGCCAAGCCCCCGAGCCGTGGGAATTCCGCAGCAAGCCCGCATGGCAGAGGCTACTCATGGTTAGTGGTGGAGTGCTGGTGAACCTGCTGTTGGCTTGGGTCATCTACTCCTGCTTACTCTTTAGCCACGGGCAGAGCTACTTGGCGTCTCGAGATGTACGCTACGGGATAGTGCCCGATTCGGCAGCGCGCGCCATGGGTTTTGAGAGCGGTGACCGAATACTGACGGTAAATGGCGATACGCTGGAGAATTTCGCCGATATCATGACTCGTTTGCTGGTAACGCCAGGGGCGCAGGTGGAGGTAGAACGCGCTGGAGAACTCAAGGAGGTGGAGATACCCCGGAGTGCGCTAGCGCAGATGGTACGTGGCGATATGCTTTTCCAGGTTCGGGTGCCCATGGTGATCGATTCTGTGATACCTGGGTCTGCTGCTGAGCATGCTGGACTACTGCGTGGCGATAGCCTGGTGGAGGTAGACGGGATGTCGACTTCGTTCTTCGATGAATTCCGCGAGGCGATGCTGAAGCATAGGGGCGATAGCGTGTCGCTGCGAATGGCTAGAGGGGATGGGCTAGTGGATCTTAAGGTTCTGGTGCCGAGCACTGGGCTGGTGGGGGTGATGGCGAACATGGATTTCAGCCATTACTTCCCCATAAGTACGCGAAGCTACACGCTTTGGCAGGCTGTACCTGCGGGTGCTACCCAAGGATGGAAGACGCTGAGTAACTACTGGCGAAGCCTAAAGCTGCTATTCGTGCCAGAGGCGCGCGCCCATGAGTCGCTGGGTGGCTTCATCTCGATAGGGAAGATTTTCCCAGAGGTGTGGAATTGGTATACCTTCTGGTCGCTTACGGCCTTTCTATCCCTAGTGTTGGCCGTTATGAATTTTCTGCCGATTCCAGGGCTCGATGGCGGTCATGCGCTCTTTATAATCTACGAGATGGTAACGGGGCGTAGGCCAGGGGCTAAATTCCTTATGCGGGCGCAGATGGTGGGTTTTGTAATCCTAATAGGGTTAGTGCTGTACGCGAATCTCAACGATGTGATCAGGCTATTCCGCTAGGGGATGGGGTGTTTCGGTATACTCAACGCGGGGTGTGGCAGGCACGCCAATTTGGGGAGGTCTGGTGGCTTTCTCTGCCTACTCCTGCTCTCGGTATTGCTCTTGGGGTATGGGGTAGTATTGGGAGCGGAAAGAGGTACGCCAACCCGAAAGTCCGAGGGGAGGGTGTATGTGGATATTGAACGTTCCCTTGTTGGGCTGTCGATGCTAGCGCCTCTTTGGCGGACAGATTCCTCGGTGCGCTCCCTTATAACGATAGAACCCGACCTAGAGCTGGAGTACCGGTTGGCGGAGCTCAATAGCAATTCGCCTATACCGCTCTCCTACCATCCGCGGGTTAGGCGGTATATAGAGGTTTTCGCCCTAGAGAGGAGAGCGCAAGTGGCGAAAATGCTATCGCTTAGCCAGTACTTTTTCCCGCTATTCAGAGAGTGGCTCGATGCCTACCGCCTCCCGCTTGAGCTGGTGTACCTCTCAGTGGTGGAGTCTGGGCTAAACCCGCTGGCTGTGTCCCCCTCAGGGGCTGTTGGGCTATGGCAGTTCAAGCTGGGAAGTGCCGAGATGTTTGACCTTCGGGTGGATAGCTTTGTGGATGAGCGAATGGATCCTACAAAGTCTACGCGTGCGGCATGCGCCTACCTGCAGTACCTCTACCGAATGTTCGATGATTGGCTCCTCGCGCTTTCGGCCTACAATGTAGGGCCAGGTGCGGTGCTACGAGCCATAGAACGAGCAGGAGGAGAACGGGATTTCTGGCGATTGATCCCCTATTTGCCCGAGGCAGCGCAGAACTATGTGCCGGCTTTTATTGCGGCTCTATACGTGTTCCACTATGCTGATAGATACGCAATAAGCCCAGACACCCCGCTGGTGAAGTTTGCGGAGGCCGATACAGTGCATGTTGCGCAGGCAGTGAGCTTTGAGCCGTTATCCCACTGGACAGGGGTTTCGGTGCAGCTTCTCCATTTCTTGAACCCGCAGTTCAGGTTGGGCTACATTCCAACGCCAGGGCCTGAGGGAGTGCCCCTTGTGCTGCCTACGGATGCCACCAAGGAGTTTACACGCCACAGGGCGCGTATCTATGCCCAGAGCTATAAGCCTAAGGAAACCCCCTTCCCACGGGAGGTGCGGCGAAACATTCGGGTGAAACACGTGGTGCAGCCTGGGGAATTTCTCCATAAGATAGCAATCTTTTATGGCTGCACACCAGCCGATGTACAGGGTTGGAATAAAGGGATTGCCCCGTCGCTACAGGCTGGCGATACATTGGTACTCTGGGTAGACCCCGACCGTTGGGCAGCCATTGAACTCGAGAGGGAAAAGAAAAATTAGCAAGATTTGGTAATTCCGAAAAAATACGCTACCTTCGCTCGAGATTCTAGGTGTGCGGGCAGCGAGGTTCGGTGCTGTTCTATCTGTTGCCCAGTGTGCTTTTTATGGTGCTGGTTAATAAATATATGCGTCATGGGGAAAACGAGCAATCTACTGGTAGGGTTCATAGCTGGGGCTGCGGTGGGTGCTGTGCTTGGGGTACTCTACGCGCCCGCTAAAGGTTCACGCACTCGGCAGCGTATCCGTGAGGATGCAGGCGAACTCGGCGAACGTACCTGCGAGGCTGTAACGGAGCGTATCGATGGAATTCGCCGTGAGGCAAGCGGTTTTTTCGGGAAGCTCCGCGCACGGCTAGAACGGCTGGAGGAAGAGCTGGACAAAGAACTGCCCAACGAGCCAGATACCTCTCAGGATGAGCGGGATACTGACTATGATTAATGCCAGGCCTGATGGTAGAGCAACCGCTGCGCGATAGTATCGACAATCTGCAGGAGGCTGTGCGTCGCCAGGTAGAGGCCTATTTCGCACTCGGCAAGCTGCAGCTTATAGAGTATTTGGCCAAGGTGGGCACGCTGCTATTCACCTCGGTGGTGTTGGTGATCCTTGCGGCGTTCTTCCTGCTATTCGTGGGTTTCGCCTTTGCTTTCTGGTATGGAGCGCACTATGGCTCTGTAGGGCAAGGGCTGTTGATAGTGGCATGTGCCTGGGTGGCACTTGGGGTGCTGGCCTACTTGCTGCGTAGGGTGATATTCAGCAATCCCGTGGTACGCAAGCTTTGGACGATCTTTTTCAAGAAGAAGTAGAATGTGCGCTAGGGTTGTGGATTTCCGTGCGGATTCACCGCAGGGTTCGGTGCGTAGCCTGCGCGATCTACAGCGGGCAAAGAGGGCGCAACTTGAGGCAATAGACCGTGGTTGGGCAGAGCTGAGCGGTGCGCTTCTCGGTGTGCGTAAGGGGGTGGTGGCTCAAGTACGGAGTATCCTGTTCGGCAGGCTGCAACGCCAGCTCATAGGATGGGCTTTGCGATTCCTCCCCCGTCGGTGAGCAGAGTGTAAGGAGGGGTAATAGGAAAAGCAGGAGGTGGAGTAGGAAGTTGAACTCGGGTAATGGGATTGGAATTCCACGCAATATGTATGGTGGTGTGGAGATGTAAATCTGGGATTCCAGAAGAGGGGGAATGCCCAGCGTGATAGAGGGGGCGAATTTCCGTACATTCTAGCCGGGTGGGAAAATCCGCATTACCTCCTCCCTAATAGGGTTGTGGTGCAAATTCTAAAGTGGATATTTACAGGTAAGGTTGCTGTTCTGAATTTCAAAAGGGTATATAGAGTTCTGGGTAGAGAAGGTTTCTCTCATTAAGAGTTCGACTGTATGTTTTTTTTTGCCTGTAAAGCAGTCAGCTACGAGGCCTTTCTGTACGGTAAATTCCAAATAGTATAGCGTGGATCTGTATAGCGTAGTAGCCAATGTAGTTCGAGGAGGGAATCGGTTGATTCTCCCAGGACTGGGGGCTTTCCTCGTGAAGGCTGGTAGCGGTGTGTTTCGGCCAGAGGATGTAACCTTTAGCCCATTTCTTCGGTATAATGACGGGGCGCTGGAGGGAGAGCTGGCACGAACATTGTCACTGGGTCCAGCCGAGGCCCATGCCAGCGCCATTCGGTTCGTGGAGGAGGTAACCCAACGGCTTTCAGCAGGTGAGCGAGTGGAATTCCCTGGGCTCGGTTGGCTGCAGGAGGCAGGAACAAAACAGCCAATTTTCATCCCAATAGGTGCAGCAGGAAGTGCAAGTTTTCCGCCATCCAGCACAGCAGAGAGTAGTTCTGGGGGAGTAACGATAGGCCAAGGAACCCAGCAGGGAGAGGGGGCGGTAGGGCAATCTTCCACTCCATTGGTTAATCCTGTTGCTTCGCAGCATTTTGAGAGCACGGAACAGGTTACCGTAGGGGTGGGAGGTGTAAAATCTGCTAGTGCTGCCGATGAGGAGGGGGTACGCGGGGCGCAAGCCAGCCAGTCAGATTCTACGGCTAGGGTCGTATCGGGCGATAGATTTGCCGATTGCTCAGTGCCAGTACGGGGGGAGAGTGCTCCCGTCAGCTCGCAAGCACGGGTTAGAAAGCCGGGTGCTCCTCGCTACGTTACTCGGGCTAAGCCAGCACCAGCGCCACGCCAGGCAAAGAGAGGGGGAAGGATCTGGGTGGTATTTTGCACCGTTTTAGGCTTGCTGGTGCTAGTGCTGGTGGCCGATTGGCTCTGAATTGGGCGAGTGTGGCCTTATGTTTTGGACGAGTTGGGGATAGAGTGGTATGGGATTCCAGTATTTCCGGGTGTGGTTCTACCCGAAAAGCCTGTAGTATTTGATGATAGTTTGGATGTAAAGCCCGAGCAGATTCCAGCAGAACAATCGCCCCAAGCTTCTACCACCGAGGAGAGGAGTGACGAAAGTGAGCTGGTGCAAGACTACGGGAAGAGGGTTGCCAGCG
>JABCOB020000223.1 GCA_013333835.2 Bacteroidia bacterium | reverse complement strand
GGCGAAGCTCTGGAAGGCCACCGAGCTCGGGCGTAATGCTTTCAGCAACTGTGCCAAGCTAAAGGAGCTTACGCTGCCCAAACTCAGGGTCCTACAGGGGAGCATAACCAACGATAAGAGCCTTATGCTACTGCGGGCGCCAGCTACACCGCCAGACCTAACGGGCATTGAGAGCATTGAATTCCAGGGGTTGACCACCGAGCCCCACTACCTGATACCGGTGAATGAGGATGGGGAACCCCTCAAGGATGCTGCCTACACTAAAGCCATACAAGAGTACGCGAAGAAGGAGAAGGATGGCAAGTGGTATGGCTGGACCTACAAGGAAACCTACCAGATTACGAAGGAGGAGGGCGAGAACGTGAGCATCAGCGTGCCGAGCGCAGCTGTAAAGGGTACTCCAGTTAAAGTAACCTCCACGCTGGCCAAGGGCTACAAGCTCGGGAAGCTCGTGTGGCTCGAGAAGAAGACCCCAGCCGGTAGCGAGACCACGATTACGGGGGGGCAGTTCACTATGCCTGCTGCCAATGTGCTGGTGAAGGCCACCGCAAAACCGATCCAGTATAAGGTGCACTTTGAACTTAATGGCGGTACTGGCACAATGCAAGACCAAACCATTGAGTACGGCAAGCCTACCAAGCTCCAAAAGTGCACATTCGTGAATGCGGGCAAGGAGTTTATGGGTTGGGGCAAGAGCGCAAATGGCGAAGTGGTGTTCAAGGATCAGCAGGTGGTGACCAACCTCTCGGATCAGGACAATGCGGTTGTAAAGCTCTATGCCCGCTGGGAGAGCAGCAATGTGCAGCGCTACAAGGTCTCCTACTTCAGCCTCGAGGAGCGTGGAACCATAGAGCTTAAGGACAAGGATAACAAGCCCTGGCCAAATGGGAGCAGGGCCGTGAAGGGCACCAAGCTCACGTGGACCATTAAGGCGAAGCCAGGCTACAAGGCCACGGGCGTTAAGAAGAACGGCACTAGCTTGACCGGAGCAAGTGGCGAGATCACGGTGGACAATGAGGATATAGAGCTGGTTGCGATCTTTGACCCTATCCACTATAAGGTGAAGTTCGTAGGCGGTGCGGGAACAACGGGTTCGATGCCCGACCAGACCTTCACCTACGGGCAAGAGGGGCAGTCGCTTAACGAATGCAAATTCAAGAAGGCGAGCTCACGATTCCTCGGGTGGAGCAAGAAGTCTGACGCCAAGGTTGCCGAGTACTATGACAGGCAGCCCGTTTCTACCCTATCGACCACCGCCAATGCCACGGTAACCCTCTATGCGGTATGGGTAGGGGCCGATGCCAAGACCTACCTGGTGAACTACTTGGAACCCAGGGGGGGCAGCCTGAAGGTGACTGCAGAAGGCGAGACTGTGGGGGCTGGGACCGAGGTGCTGGCTGGCACATCGCTCAGCATAGAGGCAAAGCCCGATGCTGGCTATACCCTAGCGTCGTTGCTGGTGAATGGGCAGCAGCATACAAGCGGCGATAGCCACGTGGTGCGGAGCGAAACCACCATAGCTGCGGAGTTCAGGGGGATATTCTACACGGTGGTCTTCCATAATGGGATCCCGGGTAAGGCAGACGAGACCCGCGAGCAGACCTTCAACTACGGTGAGCGCAAGGCGCTGAAGAAATGCCCATTCACCTACGATGGCTACTCGAGCATAGGGTGGGCCTCCGCGGAGGATAGGAACACCAAGCTCTACGACGAGCAGCAGGTGGTGGGAGACCTGGCAACGAAGGCGGGCGAGGAGATCCACCTCTACCCCATATGGCGCGCGGGCTACTCGATAAGCTGGCTGCCCAACCAGAATGGGCGGCTGATAGTGACGGAGGTCGCAACAAATAAAAAGCTAGAGAGCGGCAGCCTGCTAGCGCCCAACACCACAGTGAAGATAGAGACCGAGGCGAAGGAAGGCTACATAAAGAGCAAACTCCTGGTGAACGGAGGGTCGCACGCCGACGGGGCCCAATACAAGGTAGTGGGGCCGACCAACATCGAGTACGATTTCATAGCGAAGGAGTACACCGTGGTCTACAAGCCAAACAATGTGGATGCCAAGGGTACTATGCCCAGCCAGACATTCAAGGTAGATGCCGTGGCCAAGCTGGCGAAGAACACCTTCACCCTGGATAAGCGCATCTTCCTGGGTTGGAGCAAGACGATAGATGGCAGGATCATCTTCCCCGATGAATACGAGGGGCGCAACCTCGGCGGGGTAGGCGAAGAGGTTGTTCTTTACGCTATCTGGAAGAACGCCCCCTTGATGAAGTACATGGTGAGCTGGCAAAACCCCGCGCACGGAACCCTCAAGGTTGAGGCTTACGGTAAGCCCGTGACGAGCGGTTCGTCTCTGCAGGAGCATTGGGAGATAACTGTGAATGCCGTGCCAGATGCTGGCTACAAGCTCAAGAGCCTAAAGGTAAAGGCCAACGCTAAAACGGAGGATCTGGAGAGCGGCGCTGCATTCACCCTCTTGGGCAATACGGAGCTGGTGGCTGAATTCGAGAAACAGAACCCTCTAGATCCCGATGGCACGGGATTCCAGGTGAACTTTGCGCAGCCCGACCATGGACTACTCCTGGTGCAGGCCGTGGAGACGGGGATCTACGTAGAGGCAGGGCAGACGGTGAAAGCCAATACAAAGCTCAAAGTAACAGCCTTGCCAAAAGAAGCGGGGTACGAGTTCGAAAAGCTCACCGCGAATGGCTCAGCCATAAGCAATGAGGGCACGCACACGGTGACTGCCGCGGTTACATTCGCGGCCACCTTCAAGGCCTCCGCGGCTCCCAACCCGCTGGATCCTGACGGCGATGGGCACCAGGTGAACATCCCGCAGCCCACGAATGGTTTCCTCCTGGTGAAGGCCGTGGACAAGAATATCTACGTGGCCAATGGGCAAAAGGTG
>JABCOB020000222.1 GCA_013333835.2 Bacteroidia bacterium | reverse complement strand
TTATACTCTGCCATATTGCCCGTTACCGTTTCCTCCCACAACCTTACAATGCCCGAAGGCAGCGGGGCGGGGGGGATGACAGGGGGGTAGGGTATAACCGGATTTCCCACCCCATTTTTTATGTAGAACCACTGAACATGGTAACCAGGCTTGAGATTCTCCAGCTTAAAGTAGAGTTCTCTACCTGCACACCCCTTAGCCTCAGGCACTGTGAGTTTTGGTTGAATCGGAGGCTTCACCACTATCCGTACAGAATCCCAAATGACATGCGCCCCTGGCTTGGAAGGATTCGTGAGTTCGCAGACCCCCGTACGCAGCACTTTGACGATCCTGGGGGTCGGCGTATAATCAAACGGTTCAAACTCTACTACAGCACTATCGAACGGTGACTTTATCCCATCACCAGGCCGCCACTCGTAGGAGTATCGGTCCTTGGAATCGATTGCTGCGCTTAGCCGAAGTCCACTTCCTGCGCAGACTTCCACCTGCTTTACGCCGCCTACAATATTCGTAATTGGCTGGAATACCTTATTGTTCCCCACATACCGTTCCTCTTGCAAAACGATGTTCGTACTCAGAGGCGTTTCAGGAGGGAGGTAAGTGTAGAGGTCGTCTGGGGGATTGGGGGCTGCAAAAATGCCCAGGTGGAAAACGTTATTCGTGTTGACAATCCTAAAAGTCTTCCCCACAGCTGAAGACGGTAGGGTGAAATCAAGGTACTTCCATTTGGTATTCGAACTAACTGACTGAAGAGTAGTGGCGTTCAGCGCAGCCGCCAGCACCTGGCTCGCTGGGGTTTTCTGGTAGCCTGAGCCCACATTCTCGTATACCGTAAAGCTCTCAATCCCCGTACAGCAGATCCCATCCCACACCACTAGGCGCATCTTCACTGCGGTGGGTTGGGCTGGAAGAATCAAGGATCGTGCACCCGCACAGGCGGTCGTACCATTTGGTAACGTGGGGAATGCCGTTGGCTGCGCATGGGCAGCCCCTGCCAGCATCACCGTAAGCACTGCTACCAAAGCCAACACTTGCCCCGCACGCCACCGTGCGACATGCAGCGCGCCAAAACGACCTAAACATCCCCAGAGTATACTCTTCCGCATCTCCTATCCTCCTTGCCGCAGGCCCGCATCAGTTCTGGCTTCCCGTTGGGTTTCCCTTCCCCAGCGTTCACACCTCCCGTGTAAACTGATGGCATCCGTTCGCAGCGCAAAGTTAGCAATATTATTCCAATCTACTATTCCGTTCACCCCCACCTTTCGATTCGGGTGAACGTGGATATCTTTCCTACCAACTACCCGTCTTCACGAAGCTAATCAGACGAATTATTAACTTAATAAACACTTTCTATTGGCAATACTGCATGCTATTCAACAATCCTAGCAGTACTCACCCATATTTATACGTAAAAGCCGATGGGCTGGAAACTACCCCTCATTAAAAAGCTTCCTCGCTCCCAACTCTGCCATTCGCCTCAAGGCCAAATCCCCCAGCACCAGCTTTGTCATACCCTCCACTACCACAGGAAGCCGTGTGACGAAGCACGAATCGTGCCGCCCTTGTACCCGAAGGGGCTCTATCCGTCCCGTGCGCCTACTGTAGCTCTGCTGCTCTCGTCGTATGCTGGCTGGTGGACGTGCAACCACCCTGAATCGTAACTGGTTACCGTTAGATATCCCCCCATTCACCCCGCCGCAATGATTGGTAGCCGTTTGCCCACTAGCATCTACAATGGCATCGTTATACTCAGAGCCACGCAGGGTAGCTGCCGCGAATCCGTCACCAAACTCCACTCCTTTAACACCCGGTATGGCGAAAAGACCATGAGCAAGAAGAGACTCCACAGAATCGAAATAGGGATCGCCCCACCCTGCTGGCACTCCCGTCGTCTCGCACGTTACAATGCCACCCAGAGAATCGCCTTCAGCCGCCACCTCGCGCAGATACTCAGCCCAATCTGTACGTCCGCCTATACTCTCTACTTTAGCCTCCACCTGCACACCCCTCAGCATCATACCTGCCAACGTCCCAGCCACCACTATACCTACCGTAGTCCGACCAGAAAAAACACCTCCACCACGTAGGTCGCAATACTCCCCATACTTTTGGTACGCCACAAAATCGGCGTGGCCCGGACGTGGAAAATCCTCTATTTCTTGGTAATCAGAACTATTGTTCTCTCTATTCTCTATGCTCACCGTAACTGGAGCGCCCGTGGTGTACCCCCGGTGTACGCCCGTTAGCAGGTGGAGTACATCTGGCTCTTGCCTAGCCGTCGCATAGTCACCTTGGGGGCGTCTCCTCGCCAAATCTGCCGAGAAATCCTCCTTGCGCACTGGTAATCCTGCAGGCAGCCCATCGACCACCACCACCAGCGCTGGCCCATGCGACTCTCCTTGCAGCGATACCCTCAGGCTATGTCCTAGGCTATTCATAGTCTGCCTCTAGTAGAATCCACGCTTCTTGCACCGCAAAGGTAGCCGTATTTCTCTAGAAAACCACGAAACCAGAAGTCCAGACCATCAAGCCAAACTGCAATCGTTCCCTTTCCTAGAAAAGGGTTTAACCCGTTGAAAAACCAAATTCGCTCCTAAAATAAGCACCTTAGTCAATATTATGCAACAGCGTAGATACACCGTTTTTATTGATAAAACGCCTGCAAACAGTGGTAGAAATCCTCCCCAGGGATAGGCATGAGCCGCAAGACTGGGCAAATACGCCCTCTGGAGAGATTTCGCAATGCACGGCCTCTAGCCCTCTCTCCCCGCACCAAATTCTACTGCATGTGCGACACGCCGCATCGCGTTAAAAGGCTTTTGCTGGGGTCTTGTTTTGTAGAGGCCTTCACTTATGCGTAACTTGTAGATGCCTCCGTTCGCCACCCAAAAAGAGCGGATGGATAATTCCGCCCGCTCTCCGTATCTCGTTACGCTACGGTTAACCAACTGCTATCCGCCCCCCTACTCCACCTTGTGTGTCATGATTTCCAAAACCATCTCATCGGTTTCGCGCATGCCCTCAGCCCCGATGTTGCCGAGATTACGGATACAACGCTCAATGTCAGTCTCTATGATCCCATCATTGGCCGATATGCAAGAACCCTCCATTGCGAGAAGTGCCGAGGTAACCGCAGTGCTTACCCCAGAACTAACCTTAAGCGCACAGCCTACCTTGGCACCGTCGCAAAGCATCCCCGTTACGGTCCCAAGCATATTCTTACTCGTAGCCTCAACCTCCTTTTCACCCCCACCCATGAGGTAGGCTATTCCGCAGCCAGCACCAGAAGATGCCACCACGCAGCCACAGAGTGCCGACAGTCTACCGAGATACCCCTTGATGTGTATGGCCACCAAGTGCGAGAGAGCCAGCGCCCTCGTGAGCTTCTCTGTGCTAGAGTGTAAATAGTCCGCTGCTGCTACCACTGGGAGCGTTGCGGTAATACCTTGGTTTCCACTCCCCGAATTGCTCATTACCGGGGTGGTAGAGCCCGCCATACGGGCATCGCTAGCTGCTGCTGTCATTGCCATGGCCTCTGTCATCAGCCCCTTCCCGAGCGTGCCGGCCTCCATTCTCTCTTTTATTTTCCGTCCCACCTCAAGGCCGTAGTTGCCCAAGAGCCCTTCCTGCGCAATCTTTCTATTAAGCTTCTCGCTCTCAAGGATAAACGCAATCTTTTCTATCGGGACTTTATCGGCAAAATCGAAAATCCCAGCCACCGTGATTGCCCTCGCAGCACTCCCGTCGCTAGGCGCAGCATGGCACTCGCTATCATCCACCGTTCCATCGCCCCCCGCAAGCAACGATTTGCCATTCAGCGTAACCTCTGCAATGGATGAGTGCTTATCCTGTATGGTGCAGGTGGCCACATTACCCTCCTTATCGTGCAGTGTGGCACGCACATACAGCTTGGGCGACCCCTCCTGAATGTGAATGTCTACAGCCCCCTCGGCCACCAGCTGGCGTGCCTTAGCCACCACCTCGGCATTCACGTGCTTTAGCAATTCTAGGCTGTCGGCAGACCGCCCCTCTATGGCGCCAAGAGCGGCAGCTATGGTTAGCCCGGTCTGGCCAGTGCCTGGGATTCCGACCCCCATTCCGTTTTTATAGATATTGGCGCTTGTGGCCACCGATACACGTGTACATTTGCCTGGGAGAGCCTCCCGTGCCCGGGCTACTGCGAGCGCCACAGCTATGGGTTCCGTGCACCCAAGGGCTGGCACCACCTCGCTACGCAGCAAGTTGATATAGGTCTGCTCCGTTACTATCATCGTCTCTGCATCCATCGTTCTATCTTTGCCTTTTGAAGCAGTTAAAAACTCATTTTAACATGTTGAATTCTATGATTCTGTCGATTTCTTTTCCTGTTCGCTGTCCACCTCTGCTGGGTACTCTATCCTCGTGTGGTAAATATTCTGCAACTTGCTTACAAATAGCTCCTTTACCACCTTCACGTCCCTGAAAGTGAGGTTCGTATCTGCGTACTGATCCTCGCGCTGCTGGTTGGCTATAATCTTATCCACAAGCTCTTTGAGGCTCTCCTCAGTTATAACCTTCAGGCTACGCGAGGCAGCCTCTATGGAATCTGCCATCATGAGCAGAGCCATTTCTCGGCTAAATGGGCGAGGCCCAGGGTACTGGAATAGCTCGGGGCAGTCTGGCTCATCGGGGTGCTTCATCCTGTAGGTTCTGTAGAAATACTCGGTTTTGGTAGTGCCGTGGTGCGTTCGTATAAAATCTACCACCTGCTGTGGCAGCCGATGCTTATGGGCCAGCTGTATGCCATTGGCCACATGGGCCACTATCACCCGAGAGCTCTCAATCTCGCTGAGCTGGGCGTGCGGATTCATCCCCGGGTGCTGATTCTCGGTGAAGAATTCTGGGTGTTCCATCTTCCCGATATCGTGGTACAGCGCCCCGGTGCGCACTAGCAGGGCATCGGCCCCGATTTTCAATGCTGCCGCCTCGGCAAGGTTAGCCACCTGCAAGCTATGCTGTAGCGTACCTGGCGCTTTTTCGCCAAGCTCTCGCAGCAGGGGTTGGTTCGTATCGCAAAGCTCCATGAGCGTGGTGTGCGACACAAAGCCAAAAATCCGCTCAATAGGGTAAATCAGCTGGTAGGTTGCCAGCACCAAAAGCGCATTGCCCCCCAGGAGTGCAGCATCCATCCAGTCAATTCGGTTCAATTCCCCTTCCTGAATCACCTTCATCACCACATAGGTCAGCTCGCTGCAGAGTAGCATGCAAATCACTAGGCTAAAGAGCTGACCTCGGCGGTATATATGGCGCTGGGCATACACCGCCACCACGCCAACCGCAAAGCTCATCACCACGAACGCAAAGCTATTGGGCGCATGGAAACTGATGCAGCTTACCACCATCAGGTAGGTCATAAAAGCCAGCCTAGCATCAAAGAATGTGAGCACCAGCAACGGTACTATAGCCACGGGAATCACGTAGAAAAACTGTGGCGAAAAGCGTATGACGAGAAAGGCTACCGTGGTCATCAATCCGGCCAACAGCATGATGAATAGCAGCTTTCTGGTATGCCGAAGCACCCTTGGGTAAACCCGCACCATGAACAGCAGGAAGAGCCCCATGACCAGCACCGAGAGCACTGCATGGCAAACCTCCTGGACCGCGCTCCAGCCCCCCTCCGCCCTCTGGTTGACCATATCCTCGCGCAGGGACTCTAGCCTGATAAAGGTCTCCTCATTCACCACCTCGCCCTTCTCGGCCACCCGTTCACCTTTGCGCACCAGACCCTGTACCCGCGATACCGCCGCCAGCCGCTCCTGGATAATCTGCCCAGAGAGCTCGGCATCGTAGCGTAGGTTGGGCTGAATCCACTTGGCCACTGCAGGAATCCCGCCAAGCGCGCTACCCACCTCATTGCCTAGCCTATTGCGAAGCTCTGCCACTATACGACCCGCGGCTGCCACTGGGGTAAAGACCTCATCCAGCGCGGTTGGGTAGGCTATACCATCGCGCAGCACCGAGAAGGAGACCCCGTTGGCCACTTGCAGCACTTGCGGATTCTCTACCACCCCCACCCCATAGATGTATGACAGCAACTCATGGAGACGCTGCAATTCAGCCTCTGGCAGGCTTCTTGGCCCCATGGCATGCCCTCCTGGCCCATGCAGCAAAAGGGAATCGTACCGCGCCAGCAGATGCGCATCTAGCTCCCTCACCAGCGCCGTTTCAGTATTCGCGGCCACCGAGGTGTCTATCTGGAATATCGGCGCTGCGCGCTTACGCACCGCATCTAGCTCCTTGGCATACTCCTCTGCGGGTTTATAGAGAGGGTAATCGTAAGGTGCTATTAGGGTGCTGTAGGTCCACACCTTACCCTTCTGGTAATCATAGTAGAACCTTGCGTTTCTCGGTATCAAAAGGTACAGCAACACTGCAGATACCCCAAAGATCAAGGCCACTCGTACCCTGAGCCGCCCAAACCAGCCTAGTATTCGCATACCCTTCCTGCTCTTTGAGTCCCTACTCTACTCGCTGTAAGCCGCTGCCCATACCCTTAAAATTCCACCCACGGGCTTACAGCCAACGATATCTATAAAAGCAAAAGCAGGGCAGAGCAAATCTGACAGACTGCCCTACCCCGCCCTACCAATAAATCTACACTAGACGAGCCACCACACTCCCACGTTACTCCTCATCCTCTGCATGCTCATCCCACACCAGGATTCTCCCGCAGTACTCGCATACAATTATCCGTTTCTGCATGCGAATATCTAGCAGCCGCTGGGGAGGTATCCTATTGAAACACCCGCCGCAGGCGTTCCGCTTTACCGAGACTACCGCCAGCCCGTTGCGCACGCTATTCCGTATCCGTAGGTACCCCTGCAGCACGCGCTCGGGCAGCTTGGACTGTAGGGTCTCAGATTCTGCCCGCAATTCCGCTTCTTCTTTCTCCGTTTCGTCTATTATACCCTGCAGTTCAGAGCGCTTCACACCCAGGTCTAGCTCCCTCTCGGCTATATGGCGCTTGGCCACCTCCAGCTGCCGACTTACCCCCTCATTGCGGGTCTTAATGTCGCGTATCTGCTTATTGCGCAGATCCACCTCTAGGCGCTGGTACTCTAGCTCATTGGTAAGCGAATCGTACTCCCGGTTGTTGCGCACATTCTTCTGCTGCTCGGCGTACTTGGATATCTGGTTCTCTATCGCCCGAATCTCTATACGCTTGGATGATATCTGCTCCAGCCCACCTTGCAGCTCGCCTTCTAGGTTAGCCACCCGGGTTCGTAGCCCTTCTATCTCATCCTCTAGGTCGCGCACCTCCTCGGGAAGTTCGCCCCGTAGGCGACGAAAGTGGTCTATCTTGGAATCTACGCGCTGAAGGTTGTAGAGTACCTGCAGGTTCTCATCCATGGTCCGCTCTTCGCGCGCGGCCACCACCGGCTGCTCTTCTCGTATCTCCTCTGCCATTGTAGCTCGATATTAACGTCTATAGTAGTGCACTGGGGAGGCATCTTGGCTGCTCTCCCAAACCGCAAATGTAGTAAATCTTTCTTGGATAAGCTTCCTCAAGGCGCCTACCACCATAAGTTCACTCTCCCTATGCCCAGCATCCACCAGCAGCATTCGGTCTACAGGCTGCTGGAAATCATGGTATTTCACATCGGCGGTAACGTAAGCATCGGCCCCCTGCGCCATAGCTTGCCCTATCATATCGGCCCCGCTTCCCCCGCATACAGCCACTCGGCGCACCAGTCGCCCCGTAGGGTTGCTATAGCGCAGCCAAGGCGTACCGAGCGCCTCGCCCACCAAGGCTAAAAAGCTATCCTCATCCAGCGCCTCCTCAAGCAGCCCTATACATCCCAACCCGACCCTAGAGTCACTGTTAATCAGCTGATAGACATCATAGGCTGGCTCTTCGTAGGGGTGCGCCTCCACCAGCGCCTCCAGCACGGAGGTGAGCCTGTACTGCGGGCATACCGTTTCTATCCGTACCTCCCCCACCCTATTGAGCTGTCCCTTTGCGCCTGCATAGGGTGCACTCTCTGGCGGTGCGTAAAACCTCCCCTCCCCTTGCGTGTTGAATGAACAGTGGCTGTATGCTCCTATGCACCCAGCGCCTGCCGCATGGAGGGCTGCTAGTACCCCCTCTACCGCCTCGGGCGGAACATAGGTTGCGAGTTTTAGAATCTGCCCATCTTTCGGCACCAGCGCGCGCATCGATTTCAGCCCCAACCTTGCGCCTAGCAGGTAGCTTACCCCTCCGTTTGTGCTATCAGCATTCGTATGGGCTGCAAGCACGCCAACCCTATTACGCAATGCTAGCATCACCGTTCGCGATACGGGATCATCACCCCGTAGGTTCTTCAATCCTTTGAATACCAACGGATGGTGACTCACTACCAGATTGCATCCCCGTTCTACCGCCTCCTCCACCACGGCCTCCCGTATATCGAAACTAACCAGGATGCCCGTGACCTTCGTATCCCGTTCGCCAAGCAGAAGCCCGCTATTATCATAGCTTTCTTGGAGAGCCCAGGGTGCCCATTCACCCACCACACACTCTATGTCTGCAAAGCTAACCGCACCTTCCATAAATACTGGATTATCGATCAGGCCGAAGAGCATTAAAGCCTGATTGGCTACTACCGAGAGCTTAGTAGGCTGTTTCTATAGTTAATGCTCACCCCCAGAGAACCGTTTTTTTCAGAAAAATTGCCAGTTACTACGCTCCCCGCCTCACACCAGCTTTCGGAGCTCATGGAGGAGCACACGCATACGGTTCAGGCTCGCCAATATCTCAATCCTACGCATCTCCTCGCTGCCGAGCTGTTCGAGCCGACCACGAGCCCTGCTTATAGAGAACCCCTCCTCGCGGAGCATGTGGCGGATTTTGCGTAGCACCTCCACGTTCTCCAGCGTATACTGGCGACGCCCGTTCCCTGACCTACGCGGCTGCAATTGGGGGAAATTCCTCTCCCAGTAGCGTAGGGTTGTGGGTTCCTCATTGAGCAACTTTGCCACCTCTTTTATAGAGTAGTACAGCCTATACTTACTGTCTTGGTTGTCGCTCTCCATAATCCAGCCTCCTGACCTTTTGGAAACCGAGCCTCTTCGCTATCAGAAGAAACGCCCCCTTTGATTGAATTACCACAAGCTAAAAACTTCCCCTCCACTGGCAGGAGTTCGGCATAAAAAGCGCCACCCTCGCCATTCATTGCACACCCTGGGGCTGCCGCGCGGAGTCACGTACCGCATTCTCTGCCTTCACCCTGCCCTTTAGCCCAATTTCTCCATCCTCATGCACCACCAGTTGAGTTTCAGGTATATCATGAGCCATTAGCCGACGGATCTCCGCTATCACCGTGCCTGCAGCATCTAGCCGTACTCCTCCTCGCCCCTCTTGCCGCGTAGCATGCACCCTACCCCCTAGGAACTGACCACTAGGCCCTACCCGAACCTCCAGCACTGGCGATATGCCGCACACGCCACGAAGGTTGAAGCCCCCGTATGTGCAGAAATTCCCAAGACTGTAGGCTATTAGGCGACCCTTATAGATGTCTACCGCCCGGGTAACGTGCGGCCCATGCCCTATCACCACATCGGCCCCAGCATCTATCAGCACCCTGGCTATCTCATAGGGGTTTCCCCTGTTCTCGCCAAGGAATATCTCCCGCTGCTTGGTGATGTGGGTTTGCGCAGAGCCTTCACCCCCCATGTGGCACGAGGCTATCACCAGCTGGCACTTGGCCTTTAGCCCCGCCACTATCCTCCTTAGCCCCGCGTAGTCATTCAGCTGGCAGCACCCTGAATTCGGAGCAAAAGCGCACAGCCCAATCTTAACCCCCTTCACCCAGATAGTATCTACAGGATGCGATAGCAACCCCGCCCGTGCAATGCCCAGCGAATCGAGCAGGCGCCCCGTGCACCGACGCGCAGCCTCGCCAAAATCCCCCACATGGTTGTTCGCATTGCTAATCGCGGTAAAGCCTGCCCGCTGCAACACGGCGGCATAGCGAGGTGGCATGCGGAATAGATAGCAGCGACTGGGATCTTTGCAGCTCTTGGCTGGATGCCCACCTGCCAGAAACGCCCCCTCCAGATTGCCAAAAACCACATCGGCGCTCTTGAAGAGCCCTTGAACCTCTCGCAGCAACGCATCGGCATCATCTCGCGGTGGCAGTAGATTCTTACTGGGAAAGTCGCTCCCGAGCATCACATCACCCACCGCCATTATGGTGATGGTAGAATCTACCGGCACCACCACAGAGTCGAGTAGCCGCCGCACCGAATCTATCGGGTGTCTTGCCGTATCCTGTCCTCCCTGTAGCGTATCGTGCTGTAGATGCGCAGAATCCGTAAGAATCCTCCCCGAATCGAGCTGCCTACCCACAGAATCCGCACCTGCCTGTAGCATGCGAACCGCCCTATCTACAGAGTCGGCTGGCGGCACTACAAGGGTATCTCTCCGCACCAGAGTATCCGCCCCTTTCCCAAAAGTTTGCGCGCGCACACCATGCCCAAAAGCCCTACTCCCCAGCAACAGCGAGGTGAAAACTGAAAAGACCCAGAATAACGCTTGCAGATTACGACGCATTTCCCTTCCTACCTAAGTTAAGCAAAAAGACCTCAGGCTCAGTCCATAGACTGCCCCGTTTGGCCGGCCAGCTTGGCAAGGCGCGCTAGCTGCAGTGGATCCAACTCCAGGAAAAAATAGTTCACCGGATCCACAGGACGCCCCTCAAAGTGCACCTCGTAGTGGAGTGCTGGCGCCATGCACATACCCGTAGAGCCCACCGTTCCAAGGGGATCCCCCTGGCGCACCTTGGTGCCTTTATTAACCTTTATCTCATCCAAATGCGCGTATAGCGTGCTGTAGCCTCTAGCGTGCTTTACGATCACCGTATTTCCATACCCGCGTTGGGAACGAACAACATCCTTCACCACCCCATTCGCCGTGGCCCGCACAGGATAACCCACAGGCGCCGCGTAATCCAAGCCCGTATGCAGGCGTAGCATCTTGTAGAATGGGTGCATCCTCACGCCAAAGGGCGCCGCCACACGGGTAAGGGTTGAATTATCGAGCGGCTGGATACTAGGCACCTCCCGCGCGAAGAGCGTATCGGCCTGCGCCAGCTCCACTATATCGTTAAAAGAAGCGGAGGCCTCGCGAGCCCTATCGGCTAGCCCTATGAGCACATCCTTTGTGGTCTCCTGCATAGCCTCACAGCCCTCCCGTTTGGCCTGATCGTACATCTGCCCTATCATCTGCGCGGCGGCCTGCTCATCGTCTAAAGCCGGCTCGGCCTCAAATATCACGCGGTATATCGTATTGTCACGCTGCTCCAGATCCTTGAGCACTGCGCTTACGTTGTCATACCGTGCCTGCAGCGTCTTGAGGTAATCGGCCAGCAACCGATTGTTATCCTGCATTTGCCGCTCGCGAGGCGTGTAGAACGACAGCGAGTAGACCAAGTAGCATATCACGGCCAGCCCAAAGCCCGCCAACATGTACTTTACCCACCCGAAAATTCGCCGTCCCCAGCTCTGCCCAACCTGCGTAAAGCTCAGCGACTCCCGATTAAAATGGTATCCCTCCCTCGCCATACAAAAATCTGCTGCTCCTCGCGATGCCGTTAGCCATTTTACCCTGACCTACTAGGCGGCAAATGTAAAACTTTTTTTCGACAAAAAAGAATACGA
>JABCOB020000221.1 GCA_013333835.2 Bacteroidia bacterium | reverse complement strand
CTCTATGGTATCCCGAGTAGTGCCGGCAATCTCGGTAACGATGGCCCGTTCCTCGCCCAGCAGATGGTTGAGCAGGGTGCTCTTCCCGGCATTGGGGCGTCCGACTATCACCACGGGCATACCACTGCGTATAGCCTCGCCACGGGAAAAGGTTGCAGCGAGCTCACGGCAACGGGTCTGAATGCTGGTAGCGAGCTCTAAGAGTTCTGTGCGGTTGGCAAACTCCACATCCTCTTCGCTAAAATCCAACTCTAGCTCTAGCAAGGTTGCAAGGTGCAAAAGCCTGTCTCTTAAGCTCTCCACCTCCTTTGATAGCCCCCCTTGCAATTGCCCCATAGCCTGCTGCTGCTGGGCGCGAGTTCGTGCGTGTATCAGATCGTTCACCCCCTCGGCTTCAGCCAGGTCGAGCTTACCGTTGAGGAACGCCCGCTCGGTGAATTCGCCCGGCTCTGCCATACGAGCTCCGTGAGCTATAGACAGCTCCAGCACGCTCCGCACAATGTAGGGCGAGGCGTGGAGCGCAATCTCTGCCACATCCTCGCCCGTGTAGGAGGCTGGCGCCTGGTAAAGAGTCACTATAGCCTCGTCGAGCACCGCGCCCTTTCGCGGCTGGATTCCCGGGAGAGCCTCGCCGTAGATGCGCATCAATGTGGCGGTTCTAGGCATTGGGTAGCTACCTTGGAGCCTCGCAAGTTTTCGCACTATGGCCCATGCTTCCGGGCCACTCAGCCGTACCATAGCCACCGCCGCTTGGGTAAGCCCTGTGGCCAACGCTACTATCGTTCGTTCTCTACTATCCATCCGTTTCACTGCTTAGGGTAAATGCTAATACCGTGCTGCGTGTAGCCAAGGGAAGGCAACAGTTCCCTCCCAGCCACTGCATAATATAAAACCGTATTTATCAGAATGTTGTGAAATTTTCAAGGGAGGGACTCTCTAAAAAAACGCCCTAGGATTTATTTTTCTAGCATAAAAGTAATAAATTTGTCGCGAATATAACTCAAACGTGCCAACATGAAACGCGTGGTAGTAGTTGTGCTAAGCCTTGTGGTCATAGGGCTAGCTTGGTGGCTTGTCGATAGCATTATGGCGCCGATCCGGTTCAACGATGCCAAGGATATCCGCTATGCCGCAGTAATCGCACGGCTCAAAAATATCCGGACTGCGCAAGAGGCCTACCGGTCAGAGTTCCACAAGTATACTGGGAGTTTTGACACGCTAATCCGCTTCGTCAGCACCGATTCATTCCGGGTGGTACGCCAGATAGGCTCGCTAGATGACTCTGCCGCCGTGGCAGAAGGGCGGGTGTATCGCGATACCATCTCTGTATGCGTGCGCGACAGCCTTTTCAAGAACATCGCCATAGATTCTCTCCGCTACATCCCCTACACTGACGGTAAAGAGTTTGAAATGCAGGCCGGTGAACTGTCCACGGGCTCTAAGGTTGTAGTGCAGGTGTTCCAGGCGCAAGCCCCGAACAATTTCATCCTGAACGGGCTTGATAGGCAGGAGATCATCAACCTTAACGACGTGGCCAAGCAGCTCAAGCGCTACCCCGGGCTTCGTGTAGGCTCGCTAACAGAGGCCACCAACAACGCCGGCAACTGGGAATAGCCGCCCGCAACTATGCAGGAACGCCAGCTGCTTGATGAAACCTTCGATCCTCAGCGTTGCGGTAGCTATCAATTGCTACTGCAGCCAGGGCGGCTGGGCTTTCGCCTCGCGGTGCATGATCCGTTGCGTAATCAGTTCATAGCCTTTGCCTCACTCCCCCTGCAAGAGGCCTCAGAGGGGCGTTGGCACGAGGCCATAGCCAAGCTCCAGGCGGCTTACCCCTGGGTGGCACGCTCCTTTAGAAATGTCCGTATAGGGTGGCGATCCCACCTCTTCACCCTGCTGCCGCAAGCGCTCTTCATAGAGGCCGAGGCCAAACGGGTGCTGCAAGCTATGGGGGCTTTCTATGACTGCGATGCCATCTATTACAATCGCCTTACAGCCGATGCACTCATGCTATTCACAGTGCCGGGCGACTTGGTGAATGCGCTGCAGCCTATTCAGCCGCAATTCAGCATTATCCACCCCGATGCCTCTCTGCATCTACTAGCACTCTCGCTATTCCGCAGGTCGGCAGGATTGGTAGTGCACGTTGCCGAAGGGGTTGTAACCCTAATACTCGCTGGGCAGGGACGGTTGCTAGCCTTGCTCAGTTTCAAGACCCAAGCAGAAACCAACGTCCTCTACCGTATGGTTGCGCTGCTGAAAGCTCACGGTTTAACACCGAATACAACCCCCTGCCTAACGGTAGGCCCCCCCTCTACCACAGGGAAGAGTACCCCGCTAGGGCAGCAGCACCCACTTTCTGCAGCCACCGTGGCAGCACTCATAGAGCAATACTTTCCCCGTGTTTCAGGGAAAGTTGCCATTCCCGGGCATAGCTTTTCCTACCTCCTCGAGAGCGTTCGGGAAGAGAACCCCGCGCTATTCGCCACCATCCTGTGCGAGTAGGCCATGCGCATCGTGGGAGGCCTCTACCGCGGTAGGGAAATATCAGCCAAGGGCTTCTCTGGCCGTCCTACAATGGACAGGGCGAGGGAGGCCCTTCTCAATAGTATAGTCCACCGCTACCCGCTGGACAGCTACAGCGTCCTCGACCTCTTCGCAGGCACGGGGGCTATGGGGATCGAATTCGCCTCTTGGGGGGCTGTCCATGTGACCTGTGTGGAATCCAACGCCCGCCACACGGCTCTCATTCGGATGAATGCCCGCCACCTCGGGGTACCCAACATCACCGTGCTACCGCGCGATTGCTTTGCCGCACTCCGATTGCCAGGCGACTACCAGCTTATATTCGCCGATCCTCCCTACCATCTCCAAGGCGTAGCAAAGTTACCGGGTACCATTCTGACCTCGCCCGCTGCCCAAAAGGCCCTGCTCGTGGTGGTAGAGCATGAAACAGGGAAACAATTTGACGG
>JABCOB020000220.1 GCA_013333835.2 Bacteroidia bacterium | reverse complement strand
TGCACACGGGCAGTTTTTGGTGGGGAAAGAACCCCAATAGCCCGCTACCGTTCGCCTTTCAGCTCATCCATGCGCTGCATCATCATATTACCAGTGGCGAGCTGCGCCTCTTTCACCAGCGTGATGATTTCACGGTGCTTTACGTTGGGCAGCGTGTCTTTCAGCAGTGCCGAGGCTGCTTTTAGCTCTTCAATTGTCGCCACCTCTATGGCCATCTCTATACCCGTAGCGGCCTCTATAGCCACTTGCAGGTCATCGCCACTGAGCGCGGCGATCATGCGGGGCAGCAGGGGGGCGAAATTCAGTCGGTTCTGCCATGTGATAGAGAGCAGCCGGGCCAGTGTAGCGGGGCTATGCGTGCCCGCCAACGCTTGCCCGAGTTCCTCCACCAGCGAGGAGTATCGCGCATCGCACAGCAGGGCGTAGGCGGCCTCTGCGGCCTCCTCAGGAGCGGCGGGGTCGGCGAGCAGTGCCACCAGCATCGGCACCAAGCTATCGTCTTCCAGGCTGCGTATTTCGGCCATTGCTGCCCGTCGGGTGGTGGTATTGGGGCTACGGAGTGCCTCCAAGAGGTCTGTGTTGCTCTGGGTTCTCTTTGCGTTCATGGCTTGCGGTATAGGGTGCTCTCTCGGTGCAAAGGTAGCATTTTCTCTGCAAGCACGCACGATGTTTCCTGATAGAGCGTAGGTTTGGTGGGCTACTAGGCGGTGCTTATAGCCTTGTCCTCTTGCCTACCTCCCTCCTAACCGCTAACTTTGCCGCCAGATTAGAAGTCTTGCAGCATGGAGCATACACTTATTATAGCAGGTTTAGTAGCGGTTGCCTACCTTTTGGGGAGCATACCCACCGCGGTGTGGATCGGGAAGCGATTCTACGGGATCGACGTGCGTGAGCATGGTAGCCATAATGCTGGAGCTACCAACACCATACGGGTGCTCGGGCTGCGCACGGGGTTGATAGTGTTTGTCATCGATTTGGCCAAGGGCTACTGCGCGGTATCGCTCAGCCTGCTGGCGGGTTGGCTGGGTAGCAGCCCCCAGCTCCATACGCTGCTGGGTATCGGTTTGGGGCTTGCAGCCATAGCAGGGCATATATTCCCCCTCTTCGCGGGATTCCGGGGGGGGAAGGGGGTTGCCACCATCTGTGGGGTTGCGCTGGCACTGCATCCGTGGGCTGCGCTGTGCGCCCTGGGGGTGTTCGCCATAGTGCTTATCGCCACCCGTTACGTTTCGCTGGGCTCTATGCTCGCGGGGCTTTCATACCCCATTTTCCTCTTTTTCGTATTCCAATCCCGGAACATTCCGCTCCTGGTGTTCGGGTGCGTAATCGCCCTGTTGCTCCTCCTCACCCATCGGGCCAATATCAAGCGGCTGCTCCACGGTGAAGAGTCGCGGTTCAAACCCTCGGGCAAGGGGACTATGGGAAAGTAGTCTCGCGGGAGGAGGAATCCATTATCATCCATTCGGTCTAGTTTATGCCCTCTCCACGTAGCCTGCAGCTTTCACAAGGGGTGTTGCCCTCTGGGCTGCGGCTCCTCCATTACCAGACAGACTCTCGGGTAGCCTACCTTGCGCTCCTGGTTGGCGTGGGTTCTCGCGATGAGCTGCCCACCGAGCAAGGGCTGGCGCACCTCATAGAGCACATGCTATTTAAGGGCACAGCCACCCGAAATGCGTTCCAGGTCAGCAGTCGGCTGGAGAATGTGGGCGGGGAACTGAATGCGTACACCAGCAAGGAGGAGACGGCCATACAGGCAGCTTTTGTGCCAACCGATCTGCCGCGAGCCCTGGAGATTGTGGCTGATATAGCCTGCCGAGCCTCATTTCCCGCGCAGGAGCTGGAGCGGGAACGGGTGGTGGTGCTCGAGGTGATAGCCTCCTATAGGGATTCGCCCGCCGAGGTCATTTTTGACGATTTTGAGGATCTACTCTTTGGCCCCCACCCCCTGGGGCATTCGATACTCGGTGTCCCGGCAAGGGTGAAGCGTTTTACCCGTGAGGATATGCTGCGCTTCATCGCCCGCGAGTACGCGCCGCAGCGGATGGTGCTCTGCAGCTGTGGGCCCTACGGATTCACACGTTTCTCATCGTTAGCCGCTCGCCACTTTGCTGGGCTTGCGGGGCCTTCCACCCTTAGCCACCGCGCCCCTTTCTCTACCACATCGCCGCAGTGCAGGGTGACCAGGCTGCGCACCGCCCAGTCGCACACTGTAGTGGGGGCCTCGGCCTACAGCATGGGGCATCCCAGCTCGTCGGCACTCGCATTGCTTGCCAACCTGCTGGGGGGCTACGCCTCCACGGCGTTGCTGAACCGTAGGCTGCGCGAGCGGGCCGGCCTGGCCTACACGGTGGAATGTGGCTACACCGGATATTCTGATACGGGAGTGTTCACCATCTACTTTGGCACCGATCCCGCGAATCTCCCCCGGGCCTTTGACCTGCTCTATAGGGAGCTGCGCGAGATCTGTAACCAACCCCTCTCCAGCAGCCGTCTCCACATAGCCAAGCGGCAATTCCTCGGGCAGCTCTACCTGGGCTCTGAGAATCTGGAATCGATAATGCTGGGGGCCGGTAGACGCCTACTCATGGGGCTAGAGCCGATCTCATTCCAAGAGGCCGAGGCTGAGGTGGAAGCAATAACCGCTGATGAAATGCAGCAGGTGGCCCGCGAGGTGGCGAATCCAGATGGGCTTTACGCATTGATCTACAGGTAGAAGGAATGCACCCCGTATCAGTAGAACCCCTCGACCTCCAGATCTACCTGGAATCAGTCCTAGAGCCCGACGACGAGCTGCTCCAACGCCTGGTGCGCGATACCTACGCCCATACGGTGCACCCGCGCATGCTGGGCGGCCCAGTGCTGGCCTCGCTGCTGCGTGTCCTAACGGCGCTCTGCCCCCCGCGGCGAATACTGGAGATCGGCACCTTTACAGGCTACACCACCATCCAGCTTGCGCGAGCGGCTCGTAATGCGGAGATCTGGACCTGCGAACCCGTGGAGGCGCATGCCAGCATCGCGGCGCGCTATTTGGAGGAGGCCGGCATTGCAGAGAGGGTGCACCTAGCCCTAGCCACAGCCCAGGAGCTTATCCCATCCCTTGCGGACCCCTTCGATTTGGTATTTTTGGATGGGGATAAGGCAGACTACCCGGAGTACCTCAGCCTCGTCCGTCCTCTCTTATCCGTAGGTGCGCTGCTGGTGGCCGATAACACCCTCTGGGGTGGCAAGGTGGCGAACCCCGCCGTGAACGATGCCCGAACCGAGGCCTTGAGAGCCTTTAACTCGCTGCTGGCCAACGACCCCGAATTCACCACGAGCATCCTCCCGGTGCGCGATGGCATCACACTTGCGGTACGGTGCTAGCAAACGCAGCTCGCAACTAGGGTTCTGGCGGTAATCTACCGTATCAACTCCCTACCTTCGCCCTACCAACTCCCTACCTGCGTCGCTTCATGTTCGGATTTCGCTAGCGAAATCCGAACATGAAGCGAC